>JAGYOT010000379.1 GCA_018399455.1 Desulfobacterales bacterium | reverse complement strand
GGGAAGCACCTTGGACGGGAGCCGAACAGCGCCTCCTTTCACACTGGATCGATGGCGCCGCCATGACCCTTGACATGCTGCGCCGAAGAGGAAGAAAAAAAATCTGGGGTCGCCTGGTTTCCCGCCGTTTGCTTTTCACCGCCGGGGCTGCTGCAATCCTGTTGGGCCTTTTGTTTGTGCCCGTGAGACTCAATGTTTTGGCTCCTGCTGAAATTATCCCTGAGGATCCCATCATAGTAAGGGCGCCGCTTTCCGGTGTAATAGACAGCGTTGAAGTCGCCCCCAATGAAATGGTGGAAACGGGGCAGATATTGGTCAGGCTGGATGACCGCGAGCTGGCTACCAGACTGGAGGTCGCCCGGCAGGGTTTCGAGGTTGTTCAGAGCGAACTGCAGCAGGCCTCCAGGGCCTCTGTTTCAAACCAGGAGGCGTTGTTAAGGCGTGCTGTTCTCCGCATACGTGTCGAGCAGCACCGGGCCGAAGTCGCCTATATCGAGGAACAACTGTCACGGGTCATACTGACAGCCGATCGCAACGGGGTTGTCATGTTTCCCGACAGGGCATCTCTGAGAGGGCGGCCGGTTCGCCTTGGTGAAAGGATTATGACGCTGGCCGATCCGTCGGCGGCATCCCTGGAAATCTGGATACCCCCTTCTGACAGTATCAACCTGGCCGACGAGGCCGAGGTGCGCCTGTTTTTGAATATAGACCCGGAAAATCCTCTTCCGGCACGCCTCAAACGTGTGGCGCATCAAGCCACCCTCGCCGAAGACGGAAATTTCGGTTATCGGGCCGAAGCGGTTTTTGATTCCCATGTGCCGGTACCTCGTATCGGATTAAGGGGCACCGCCAAGATTTACGGCGACAGCGTCAGCTTGGGGTACTATCTTTTCAGGCGGCCGTTGACCACACTGCGCCAGGCATTCGGTACATAAAAATGGCCATTGCCGTGACGTCCCCGAAAGGGCCGGGCCGGCAGCAGCCGGGCGCTGCACCCCCGCCTGTTCTGCGAGAGGATCTTCGCTTGTTCCCGGCTGAGGCCGAAATGGATGGTTCCGCTGCATGGGTGCTGCACGATCCGCTGTCCGACCGCTTTTTTCGTTTGAGCTGGGTGGAAGTCGAACTGCTGAGCCTGATGGATCGAGGCACAACGACGGCTATCGCGCGCGAAGCGGCCGCCCGCACAGGGCAGGTTGTATCCAATCAGGACGTTGAAGATTTTCTGCGGTTTCTCGATCATCACAATCTTGTCCAGGCAGTCGGAGATGCAGCCCGGAAGAAGCTGGGTGAACGGGCCGCCTTGCTTGAAAAAGGACGTTTCAAAAGATTCACCCGTCAATATCTTTTCATTCGCCTGCCGCTTTTTCGCCCCGACCGTTTTCTGGAACGGACCCTGTCTCTCGTCTCATGGGCTTTTCATCCATTTACCCGCCGGCTGGTTATTTTGAGCGGGCTTCTGGGCCTTTTTCTGGCGATTCGGCAGGCGGATCGGTTTATCGCCACGGCGCTGGATTTTTTGTCGCTGGAAGGGCTTCTGTGGTATGCGATTGCCATTATCATCGTGAAGATAATGCACGAACTGGCCCATGCTTACTCGGCTAAGCGAGCCGGCTGTCACGTAAGCAGCATCGGTTTGGCTATCCTGGTTTTCTGGCCGGTGATGTTCACCGATGTCACCCATGCCTGGAAACTCCAGGCCCGCGGCGAGCGTCTAAAAATCGGCGCCGCAGGTATGATCTTCGAACTTGCCCTTGCCTGCCTTGCTCTTCTCGCCTGGGGACTGCTCCCCGACGGCACAATGCGCGACGCTGTGTTCGTACTGGCAACGGCCAGTTGGATTACGACGCTTGTTGTTAATTTGAACCCTTTGCTTCGCTTCGATGGTTACTATCTCCTGTCTGATCTCTGGCGGATACCCAATCTGCAGGAACGATCTCTGGCTCTGGCGAAGTGGAAGACGGGCGAATTCCTGTTCGGCCTGGGAGACCCTCCGCCGGAAGCCTTGTCCGATTATGGCCGGCGCAGGATGCTGGTATACGCCTATGCTTGTGTGCTTTACCGGCTGATGCTGGTTGCGCTGATTGCCGGTGTCATTTATGCATTGTTTTTCAAAGTGATGGCCCTAATGTTGATGGCCCTTCTCCTTGCGCAATCATGGGGGGGGCCGCTGCTCAAAGGATTGGCCTTCACCTACAAAAGACGGAGCGATATCCAATTGAACAAGAACCTTGTGCGCACTTTGTTTCTCCTGTTGCTTGGGGGGGTGGTACTTTTTTATCCCTGGCATCGAACCATTACCGCACCGGCTGTACTGCAGCCGATCAGTCATGCCAAGGTCTATACGCCGGTGGACTGCAGGGTGGCTGAGGTTTTCGTTGAGCCTGGCATCAATGTGAAGGCCGGACAGAAGCTTGCCAGGCTGGAGACCCCGGACATGGCTTTTGAAGTGGCGGATTTGCAGCGGAGAATTGACAGCTTGCGCTGGCAGGTTTCCGTCCGTGCCTTTGACGCAACCCTGCTGGATCGTGCGCTGGTGCTGAATTCCGAATTGATCACAACGCTGGAGCGGCTTCGTGCAAGACAAGCTGAAATAGCCCGCAATCGTATCCGGTCACCCATCGACGGCCGCATAACGTGGATGAAGCCGGGCATGATGGAAGGGGCGTGGATAGGAGCCGATGAGAGCCTTTTCATGATGTTTGATGATAGCAAATGGAGGGTGATGGCCTATGTATCGGAAACGGATCTAAGTAGACTGGAACCCGGGATGAAGGCTCTGTTTTTCCCGAATCGAGGGGGACGACCGCCTGTGAAAACCTCGATCGATCAAATTGAAACAGCGGGGCTCCGTGAACTCGACAGTATGCTTCTCGCTGCTCCATTGGGAGGGGCAATTCCAGTTCGACGCACCGATGATGACCGCCTGGTGCCGATCCAGTCCCTCTACCGTGTGTCATTCACGGTGGAGAGCATCGCCTCTCCGCTGCCCGACCGTCTTCTTGCCGGAAAGGTGAGCATCAAAGGCCGGCCCAGGGGCCTCGCGCAGCGG
>JAGYOT010000378.1 GCA_018399455.1 Desulfobacterales bacterium | reverse complement strand
CCAGGGGAAGAGCCCGGCCCTTTTCTCGCGGCTTTTTGAATACGATCCGGCCATGGTTCGGAAAAATATCGCCGTTTTCTTCGGTGTGGTCTACGAGGCGCTTAAGCCGCCGGACACAACTGATATCCCCGAACTGCCGCAGCGGCCGCCGAACCTGTGCGCCGGGTGTTCGCACCGGGCCACCTTTTATGCAGTAAACAAAGCCACAGAGGGAATTGAAACCATCCGCCCCACGGATATCGGATGCTATACCCTGGGATTCCTTCCCCCGCTTTCAACCGGCGATTTTCTTATTTGCATGGGTTCTTCTGTGGGCACTTCATGCGGCTTTTCAAAAGCCACGGGCAAAAAGGTGATAGGCTTTATTGGGGACTCCACCTTTTTTCATTCCGGCATCCCAGGACTCATCAATGCGGTGTTTCATCAGCATGACCTGACCCTGGTAATTCTGGATAACCAGACGACTGCCATGACGGGCCATCAGCCGCACCCGGGCGTGGACATGACGGAATTGAACTATTCCGGATACCACCAGGTTTCAATTGAATCCGTGGTGCGCGGCATCGGTGTCGAGCATGTCAGCATCATCAAGCCCTATAATGTGAAAAAAAGCATTGCTGCGGTCCGGGAAGCGGTTTCTCATGACGGCGTTTCGGTCATCATTGCCAGGCAGAACTGCGTTCTTCTTGACAAGAGCCTTAAGAGATCGGTGGGCCGGCCCTTTTATGTGAGTGATCGCTGCAAGAACCACCGGGTCTGCATTAATGAACTGGGGTGTCCGGCATTTTACGTGGAAGACGACCGGGTCCGGATTGACCCGGCGATCTGCACGGGCTGCAGCGTCTGCGCCCAGATTTGTCCGGAGCATGCCATTTTGCCGTTGAAAGAGAACCCATAACCGAACCTGAACCGTGCGTTCTAAAGACGGGATAGACCATATGGATACGAAACGTTTGATTATCGTTGCCGTAGGCGGGCAGGGAAATCTTCTGGCCTCCAAGGTGCTGGGCGAAGCCGCCTGCCGCCTGGATGTGCCTGTCCGAATGAGTGAAATTCACGGAATGGCCCAAAGAGGCGGAGTGGTTGAGTCCGCCATGGTGTTCGGAGACGCGGAAAGCACCATCATTTCAGATGGTGAAGCGGATGTGCTCCTCGGCTTCGAACCTTTGGAAGCCTTGAGGGCACTGAAAAAATGCAGTTCCCGGACGGTTCTGATTACCAATACGGCACCGCTTCCGCCGTTCACCACCGCCACGGGTAAAGTGACTTATCCGGATATCGATACAATTTTAAAGCTTCTGAAATCAAAAGCCGGTCGCATGATCTCCCTTAATGCCGCTGAACTTGCCAGCCGTGCCGGTAATGCGCTTTCAGTGAACATGGTTCTTTTGGGAGCCCTGATCGAAACGGCTATTCTGCCGGTGACCCCGGAAAGCGCGCGGGAGGCCATCGGCCAAACGACCAAGAAGGCCTTCCTGGAAAGCAATTTAAAGGCTTTTGAACTGGGGCGCGAGAGCGTACGGGAACAGCTTGGCTGAAGAAAAGGAGAACTTACAGCATTATGCGGCGCCGGTGAGGTGGTTCCGATAAATCTCTTCCTGTTCATCCAGGATATCGGTAAGGACGGAAAAGGTGGTCATGGGATTCATGATGACCGCCCGCAATACCACACTCTGTCCCGCCAGCTGGGGGTCTATCGTAAGCGCTGTGCGGGAGACAAAGCTGCGGCCGGCCTCACGCTGCAACCGCTGCAGATCGCGATTGATGGTATTAAGTCGTTCATTTGCCGCAGCCCGTTTGCCTATATCTTCGTCCTGGAGCGCGGCCTGCAGTTCCGGCGGGCATAAGCGATAGGTGAGAATGTTCAACTCTGGTGCAGTAACCAGTTGAAATTTATCCCTGTTGGATATTTCCAAGGCAAAGGCGTTCGCTGTTTCGATGCCGTGGTTGATCAGGAGTTCGTAGCCCTTGCTGCCCATGATTTTCAAGGCGGAATCCAAAATCAGAGAATTGGCTTCCCTGGATCCGGAAAGGGATTTAATGCCTAAATCCACCGATCCCCGACGGTTCACATAGTTGGCGTAATAGGAAACGACATCCATGACCTTTGGGGCTTTGAAATAAACCATGCCGCAGCTCATGGGCATATAAAACTGTTTGTGCCCGTCAATCGTCACAGAATCGGCCTTTTGAATGCCGCTTAACAGATGCCGATACCGCTCGGAGAGAAGCGTCGGCCCGCCCCAGGCCGCATCAACGTGAAAATGAATATTGTGCTCGGCGCAAATGTCGGCGATCTCGGAAAGAGGATCTACCGTGCCGGTTTCCGTAGCTCCGGCTATGCCGACAACAGCGATGATAGCGGTTCTCTCCGGCCCCTGTTCGATCTCGCGTATCTTGCTGCGCAAAGCGGAGATGTCGAGCTTGTTCTGATCATCTGTGGCCACAGGGATAATGTTCCTGTTGCCAAGACCCAGGATACCGGCGGATTTTCTAAGGGAATAATGCCCCAGCCGGGAAACCAGAATCACCGCCCGATCAATCCCGTATGCCTTGAAAGCCTCTGCCATGCCGTCGATTTCAACGCCTGCAAAGCCTGATTTCGGTGCCAGCCTGGCATTTCGGGCCACCCAAAGGGCGGTCAGATTGGCGGCGGTCCCGCCTTCCACAAAGGTGCCCAGGGTGGTTTCCGTGTTCTGTACATGCTTCCGGTAAAACGCCTCGGAGTTTTCATAGATCAGGCGGTGGATTTTGGCGATGATTTGTTTTTCAATCACCGAGACCACCTTTGAGGTCTCCAGCTTCACCATATTCTGGTTGAGGGCGGCGACGATGGTTTTCAAATGGACCATGAAAAAAGGGATGGCCGAGGTCATATGGCCGACAAAATAGGGGGATGCGACATTAACCGCCTGCGGGGCAATTTCATCGATCACGCAGGCAATCACATCCGCCAGTTTTTTTTCCGGGTCCTGCCTGATCACCGTGTCGGTGAATCGCTCCGAGAGCTCTTTTAAGCTTCGGGCTTCGGTAATGCCGACATGTCTTTTTA
>JAGYOT010000377.1 GCA_018399455.1 Desulfobacterales bacterium | reverse complement strand
ATGGAGAGCGCCGGGATCACCCTGGTCAAAGGTGATCTCCGAGGCATCGTTCGTGCTCGCAAGCTGAGTCAGGCAACCATGCGAAATATCCGCCAGAATCTTTTCTTCGCCTTTATTTACAACAGTCTCGGTGTTCCCATCGCCGCCGGAGTCCTCTATCCGTTTTTCGGACTGCTGCTCAGCCCCATTATCGCGGCGGCGGCCATGAGTTTCAGTTCGGTTTCGGTGGTCAGCAATGCCTTGCGGTTGCGGCGGGTGAAGCTGTGATGAACAGGGATGGGGCTTTTGCAACGACGCAAACAGAAAACACTCATTCCAGATCTTTTTTTATTCGTTCGAACTCTTCGCCATCGATTTCCCCGCGGGCATAGCGCTTCTTGAGGATATCGAGAGGGGAATCGGGCCTTTCGGAAAGAGGAGGATTGCCGCGATTGAACCCCCAGCGGACCAAGGCAATGAGTCCGAAGGCAATCAGTCCCAGGAATATCAGCATGAAGAGCCACATGACGGGGCTCATGTGACCCCAGCCGTTCATGAAGTCGTAGCCGTGCATTGGCTATCCTTTCTGGATGGTACTTGACGGGGTTTTGAGACGGGAAGTGCTCGAAAACATCTATTTCGGTTCTGGCTCCATCATCTCCTGGTTAATCATCCGGTCGTCCATTCCGTCCATCATCATGCCCCGGCCACCCATCCCGGAGCCCATGCGGCCGCCCATCATGCACGGTCCCGTCATGTCCCCGGACATGCAGGCACCGTAGTAGGAGACGCCTTTTTCACGCATTTCGATAAACATCTCCATGTGGTGTTCCTTGAGCTTGGCTTGAAGGTTGGAAATTTCCTTTCCAAGGGCCCGCGCCTTTTTGGCGTCGAACTTGTCCTGAGCCATCACGGCGTTGAGTTCCGCGCCTTTACTGAAAAGCTGCTTTCTAATTTCCATCATGGGCCCATGGTATTTCTGCATCACCTCCATTGCGGTTTTTTGTTCCTGTTCGCTCAGTTGCGACATCATGCCCGAGCCCATCATGTGGTAACCCTGTCCACCGGTCTGGCGGGCCTCGGCGCTTGCGGATACAACGAACAGTCCGAGAGCGATAAATGTCATGGTGAGTGCGATCTTCTTCATTCCGTTCATGGCTGTTTCCTCCTGTTCCTGTAAAAGCTGACTTCTTCAGGTAACCACAAATTTTGTCTACCGCAAGGAAGCAGGGGCAAATGTTCTGCAAGCCGATCCATTCGAAAACCCCCTTGCGTACTTCCGAGGCCTCCGGATGGATCGAGGCTTTTCGCAAGTCCCCCGTAAGAGGGCTTAAAGTGTCAGGGCAACCCTTTCACCATAGTGATTGTGGCATAGAGGTAGACCTGAGATCATACATCTCACGCTAATGCAATAAAGCAAGACCGTCCCTGGCCCCCCCCCAATTCCCGCGATGACCTGGTGTTGTTGGCGATGTCCCGACCCAGAGTGAGGGGACCCGAGATCGCCAGGAGGATACCGACTGAGATGACATCGGAGAGAAGAATCGCGGCCAACAGAAAAAACTTGTTTTGGGCTGAAAAGAAAGAGAGTTGGGTGAGGAAAGACCAGAAATGAATAGCGCCTACGATATAGAAAATCCCGACCAGGGCCGCTGCAAAGAGAAAAAAGGTGCTCAGAAATTCGATAAAGGGATAGGATGCTCTGTCGCGCAGGGCTTCCTTCTCCAGAAGATACAAGTCTTCGTCCAAAGGGATATTTCCTGACAATACCCTCTCAATTCGGTGGTTGAGGGCAGCTTCTTTTTGGAGGGCGTCCCGTTCGTTTGATCTGGCTTGCTCGACTTTGGCAAAAATCACGCCGCACTTCCAGTCAGTCCGGGGGGGCCGGTTCATTTTCCAATCCACATTTCCAATTGGTCATTGCCGAAGGTGCGTTTGACAAAAAACCTCTTAAACCCGCGGTTTCGAACCCGAAAATGGGCTTTTAAGCCTGTTTTTGGCAGGAAATTTCAATGCTTTTGCTGGAAAAACAAGAGTTTACTTTGGTCCGAGCCCGGGCAATGCCCTACCGGGCAATGCGAGATTGGTAGGTTACTTCCAAAACTATGCCTTGTGGCTTTTGGGGGCATCATCACCGATCATAACCGGCTTTCCGTTTTTCCAGAGCACGGCATACTGTCCCAAGCGTCTTTTCTTTTCAAGCGCCTCCGCCACCGCTCGTTTTAACGTATCCAACTGTTTTTGGCCCCTTTCCGAAGGAACCGCCTTTCCGGTCGCATTCATTGTCCTGATGCTCCTTGTTGCAACTGGGAATAATAGGTGTCATCGATGACATCACGGTCCTCACCTTGCTGTTCGAACACCAGGATTGGATTATCGCCATCATTCACGAAACAGACACATCGATCAACGGCGTGACTAAAAGCATTGAGCAAATTGCTCAGGCTGCGGGGAAAGCGGCGCTCGATATCCCACTGGGGGATATTGTGCCCTCCGTGCGCCACTCGCTCGGCCACGCGTAACTTTGACATCTCGACACTGGGCAAAGCCAGATAAATCAACTCTACCAGCCAGCCATCGTTCCGAAGTCGTTCAATCAACCGCAGGTAAGATCGTCCCGCAAGGGTTGTCTCAAATGCAAAGTCCTTACGCTGGGCAATGTGCTCCTCGATTTCATTCAGGAAGATCCGACTTGCCGCAAACAATTCGCGCTCTGGCGCTAAAGGTGATAACCCGGCAGCGATCAGATCTGCGTTGATAAAATTTGTGCAGCCCGCCACCTTGGGTAGATACTCAAGGGCAAAGGTGGTCTTACCGGCGCCATTGGGTCCGGCGATGATCCAGCAGGTAGGCACTATAGTTCCTCCGCCTGGTTCTTTATCTTGGGGCAACAACCTGGATTCAGTGTGCATTCTGGCATGATTTCGGTAGGTTGTAAACTCGAAATCGCCACCAACTTAACAGCCTTTATTTGGGATTTCGGTAACTTGGCCTGGTCTGACCCTGGCGGGACGCGAACCCATCTCCAATGCATAATTTCATGGGCGTCCCCCTGCACGTCGATGCGTGACCTGCCCCGTTC
>JAGYOT010000376.1 GCA_018399455.1 Desulfobacterales bacterium | reverse complement strand
GCCGCCTAACCCCTCCTCCGGAACCTCGAGGGCAAAATCCGCGTCGCCGGTGTCAGCAACTACACCCCGGAACAGATGAGAGAATTTCAAAAAGGCACCTCGATCGGTGTCTGCCAGCCACCTTTTAACATCTTTGAGCGTTCCATTGAAGCCGACGTTCTGCCCTATTGCAAAGACCAGGAAATCGCCACACTTACCTATGGTGCGCTATGTCGCGGGCTTTTGAGCGGTAAAATGACCCGGGACCGCAAATTTCCGGGCGATGACCTAAGAACCATGGATCCAAAATTCCAGCAGCCCCGCTATGATCAATACCTGGCAGCGGTCAAAAGGCTACAGTCCCATGCCAGAGAGCAGCACGGCAAGGATATCATCCACCTGGCCATTCGTTTTATTCTCGATAAAGGCGCGGACGTCGCCCTCTGGGGCGGTCGCCGGCCCGATGACATGGCCCCGCTGCCGGAAATGTTCGGGTGGCAGCTCAATGGTAAGGATTTTGAAATAATAGATAATATTTTGCAGGAATGCGTAACCGATCCTGCCGGTCCGGAGTTCATGGCCCCCCCGGCAAGAAAATAAC
This sequence comes from Desulfobacterales bacterium, assembly GCA_018399455.1. GTDB lineage: Bacteria > Desulfobacterota > Desulfobacteria > Desulfobacterales > Desulfosalsimonadaceae > M55B175. The sequence goes on along the minus strand of JAGYOT010000376.1, from coordinate 2,485 downwards.
TCCATAATTGATCTTCCTTTATGCCTGGGTTTAGTTTTTTTTTGAATAAAGTGAATTGCTTCAACCGGATTCAAACGGTATTTTATATACAGGCGGGTTCAGTTTAGACGACGTGCTTGAACCCGATGAATCCAACGATCACAGCAAGGGAGATCGGTCAATGGCGCGAAAAACCAGTTTGCACCCCCTGGTTTGCTCTTTCTGCGGCAAACCGCAGTCCGAGGTCAGCAAGATGATTGCAGGGCCTTCGGTATATATTTGCAATGAATGCGTCCAGGCTTATAAAAAAATCATCGAAAAGGAAGCCCTCAGACAGAGGTCACACCTGAAAGCCATTGCCCGGCCCGAAGAAATAAAAAACGCTTTGGATGAGTACGTTATCGGTCAGGACCTGGCCAAAAAAACTCTTTCCGTGGCCGTCTATAACCATTATAAGCGCCTCGCTGCATCCACTTCCATCCGGGATGTGGAAATCAAAAAAAGCAACATTCTGCTCATCGGGCCTACCGGCACAGGGAAAACACTGCTTGCGCAGACACTGGCCCGGATATTGAGAGTTCCTTTTGCAATTGCCGATGCTACGGCTTTAACCGAAGCCGGATACGTCGGTGAAGATGTTGAAAATATAATACTGGCACTGCTTCAGAATGCGGATTATGATATCGAACGGGCCATGCGGGGTATCATCTACATTGATGAGATTGACAAAATAGCCCGCCGCACAGACATGAATTCCGGCCGTGATGTATCCGGAGAGGGCGTGCAGCAGGCCCTTCTGAAAGTCCTGGAAGGCACGCGGGCCAGCGTTCCGCCAAAAGGAGGCCGAAAGCATACGCAGCAGGAGTTTATCTCTATCGATACGACCAATATCCTGTTTATTTGCGGGGGAACCTTCAGCGGCCTTGACAAAATTATCATGCAGCGGGTCGGATCCAGGGCCCTGGGGTTTGGCGCCAGGAATTTAAAAGCCGCGGAAGGCCTATCCGAGAATTCATCAATTCACGCCCGGCCTGAAGACCTCCTGAAATACGGATTCATCCCTGAATTTATTGGACGGATACCGATTTTATCGCCGCTTCATGAGCTTTCCGAAAATGAACTGCTGCATATCCTTACGGAACCTAAAAATGCTCTGACGAAACAGTATCAAAAACTTTTTGCAATGGATGGCGTGAATCTGAGGTTTACCGAGGGGGCCCTGTACGCCATTGTCCGGGAAGCAATGAAGCGCAAATCCGGCGCCAGGGGATTGAGAGCAATCATGGAGACCTTCATGCTTGATGTGATGTTTGATATGCCGGACATAAAAAACGCAATCGAATGCATCATCAATAAAGATGTCGTTCTCAAAAAAAACAGCCCGGAACTAACGATCGGCTCGGCTCAAAAACACGCATAAAACAGGTAAGGATTGGCGAAACAGGCTTTAACTGCTATAATATATTAAAATTATCCAAACTTGTTTTTTGGGGGAGGCATTCAGCCATGCATATCGAACGAGAAATACAGAAAGCCGCAGAAATCCTTGCCGATGCAGGCAATGCGGTTGCCTCCTGCGGGGCCGGAATATCGGCGGAAAGCGGAATTGCCACTTTTCGTGATGTCGGAGGCGTCTGGGATAGAATGAATCCGGCGGAAGTGGGGACCACTCAGGGCCTGATCGACACACTGAACCGGGATGCCGGCAAGTTAGTCCCTTTTTTTCTTGAACTGCTGGGCGCATTTGAACAGGCACATCCCAATCCGGCGCATAAGGCTTTGGCCGAGCTTGAGAATATGGGTATCCTTCAAACAGTTGTCACTCAAAATATTGACAATCTGCACCTGGAGGCAGGCAATACCGATGTAATTGAGGTGCATGGCAATGGTTTTCGTCTGGCCTGCATCTCCTGCAGCTACACCGAATCAAGAGACCGCAGGGAACTGGTCTCAGAAATCAGAGTGGCCATCGAGTGCTTGTCCGAACACAGCCTGAACACAATCATGACGATCATGCCTACATGCAGCCGGTGCGGGGCCCTAATGCGACCTGATGTCGTCATGTTCGGAGAAATGGTAAAGGACATTCCCAGGGCGTTTGAAGCTGCCAGAAAATCGGATGTGATGCTTGCCATCGGCACCTCCGGAGTCGTTTATCCGGCTGCCTATCTGCCGTTTGAGGCCAAGGAGGCCGGTGCCCGGGTTATCGTCGTCAATCCCAATGAAAATCCATTCAGCCAGATTTCAGACGCTTATATTCCAATGAACGCCGGCGAGGCCATGCCGCGGATCGTTGAAACGGTCAAAGGGCTCAAACAAAAAACGCCCGTTTCATGAACCTGAGGCTTCCTCTTTACTGAATCTGCTCCAGCAGCTTCTTTTTCTGCGCCTCATACTCCCTGGTATTAATGAGTTCGGATTCATGGAGGTCCTTCAGGTATTGCAGCTTTTTTTTGATCTCATCTTTTCGCAGCTCCCATTGATCTTCCGGCACCTCTTTTGCAGC
>JAGYOT010000375.1 GCA_018399455.1 Desulfobacterales bacterium | reverse complement strand
CTTCAGTCATCTCTCTAGAGAAAAATTCTTGGTTTCCAGTTCGGCAACCTGGCCTCGGCCATATTTGTCGGCCAGAACCTGAAAGACGAGGGATTGAGCCGCAAAGGGATTACCCTCAGAAACTTCCTCCCCCTGATCGAGATCTCAAAAAAAACATGTCGCCTGGATATTACCAGCGGCGGACAGAAACAAGGGTTCCTTTATTTTGACCAAGGTGTTCTTCTGAATGCCCACTGTGAGAACCTCACCGGTGAACCGGCAGCGTGGGAAATGATCAAATGGGACCGGGTTAGCCTCAACCTTTCGGATCTGCCTAAGGAAAAATCAAGAAAAATCATTAAAACCGAACTTATGGAAATCGCAGGAGCGCTATGGGGCAAACCCGTTAAGCCGACCTCCCGGTCCCGGCCTGCAGGCACCCAAAACGGGCGGCCCTCCGGGTCCGGTATCTCCAAGCTGCAAGCCTCGCTAAACCGCTACGTCAATATTCTCCGCACTGTAAAGGGATATACAGGTGTTTGCATATTGAGCCCGGACGGAAAAATCCTGGCAACGCACAAGCTGAATGAATCAATCGATTTCAATGCATTTGCGTCTGCCTTCAATCAAATGCTTTCAGATGCCCGGCAAACCACGTTTCAGAAAGGATTTGAGAAATGCAGAGGACTTACCCTGCATACTGAAAAAAGCCTGATCCTGATGATGGCCGCGGATGTGATGAAAGAGGGCAACTTCCGGTTCCTGGTATTAATGGAGTCCAACGGCAATTCATACTTCATGCAGGTTCAACTTGCCAAACTGATCCCCGGCATCCTTGCCGCCAGATAACCACCCTGCCATCTTATCGCTCTGGTTGTTCCGGGCATTGGCTCGCCAACCCCGAAACACAAATATTAACATTTAATTTCAGCCTGTTAAAAAATACAAATAATTGCTTGACGCTCAGTTTGAATACTGCTATCTAAAAAACCTTGTTCGACAGCCCCTTTTATGAAACGACAGAATCGACAATTTTTCCGATACAAGAAGAACCGGCCATGGATGGAGAATCTTCAGCTGGTGATGCAGCTGGGGCTGACCATGGCGGGATGCATTATTTTTTGTTTTTTTGTCGGGTTTTACCTTGATCAATGGCTGGGGCTGAAAGGCCCGTTTACAATTGTTTTTACTATCCTGGGCGTCATTGGAGGAGCTGTGGTCGTTTACCGACAAATAATGGAGGTTTTTGAATCCGACAGCAATCATAACGGGAACAATGGAGATACTTAGGCAGACCGAGAGAAAGTATGGCACCCGGGCTTTATTTGTTGCCGTCGCCGTCGGCATCGCCTGCTTTCTGTTCGGATTCAAGCCCATAGGAAAAGGACTGGTGCTGGGGACCCTGTTCAGTGCCGTAAATTTTACCCTGATGGGCGAGACACTGCCGATGCGTCTCGGTTATTCAAGAAAAAAGGTTACCGGCATCGCTTTTTTGATGATCCTGTTAAGATATGCGTTAATGGCAGTGCCCCTGGCAGTCGGTATCAGGACGCAGCAGTTTAGTCTGCCGGCCATCATTGTCGGGTTATTCAGTGTCCAGCTGGTAATCATGACGGAACATATCTTTCGTTTGGTGCTAATGAAAACACGGAACAATCAGGTGCTTTAAGAACTCATCATGGAAGATTTAGGCAGAATCCATCAACTCATTGTCCCTCTCTTCGGACACGAAATGACATTTAATCTTGAACCGATTATCCAGAGCTGGATCGTCATTATCGGCCTGCTTATATTCGGCTACCTGGCAAGCCGACGAAGAAGCATTATTCCCGGCCCTGTCCAGAGCATTGGCGAACTCTTTATAAACCAGCTTTACGGACTGGCTGAGGATGCCCTGGATAAAGAACTCAGCCGTAAATATGCACCTCTGATTACGGCTCTTTTCCTGTTTTTGCTCTTCTGCAACTGGCTCGGGGTTTTGCCTCACCTTGGAGAGCCCACCAGTGATTTAAACACGACGCTCAGCCTCGGGATTATGGGATTCGTCATTTCCCATTACGCCGGTATCCGGAAAAAAGGTTTCAAAACCTACCTCAAGGGCTATTGCGAGCCCCTCTTTTTCATGCTGCCGCTCAATATCATCGGAGAGCTTGCCAAAGTCATCTCTATCTCCTTCCGCCTTTTCGGTAATATAATGGGGGGTGATATTATCGTTATCGTGGTCACGTATCTGGTCTTCAGTCTCGTATTGCCCCCCTTTCTGACTGCATTTTTCTTTATTTTTATCGGAGCGATTCAGGCGTTTGTCTTCACGATGCTAACCTTGGTATACATCTCGGTGCAGGTTAATTAAGCATGACACTCAATATTGACACATGGATTCAAGTTGCGGCGTTCACGGGCGGTGGCCTGGCCATGGGATTCGGGGCCATCGGGGCCGCTATCGGTGAAGGGTTTACCGCATCCGAGGCCAGCATCGCCATTTCCAGAAATCCGAAACTATCCGGAGATATTTTTAAAAGCATGCTGGTCGGACAGGCCATAGCGGAATCAGCAGCTATTTTTGCCCTGGTTGTGGCCATGATCCTTTTGTTTACTGATTTTTCCGGCCAATCCGTAATTACCATATCCGTTTTGCTGGCCGCCGGGCTGAGCATGGGGCTGGGAGCCATCGGCTCCGGCATCGGTTCCGGCTTCCCTGCAGGACAAGCGTGTTCCGGCATGGCCAGGCAACCCGCCATGAGCGGACAGCTCACAACCAATATGCTGATCGGTTCAGCAGTCTGTCAGACCCCCGCCATTTTTGCGCTGGTGGTCTCCTTTATCCTGCTCTACAGTGATTTTACCGGTCAGCCTGTATCGCCGACCTGGGCAGCGATTCTGGGGGCCGGTTTTGCTGCGGGGTTCGGCGCAATAGGCTCCGGTCTCGGCGGGGGACTGGTAGCTCAAACCAGCTGCGAAGGCATGGCCCGTCAGCCGACCAGTGCCAGTATAGTAACCAACATCATGCTGCTGGGGCAGGCCGTAACTCAAACAACCGCAATTTACGGCTTACTGATTGCGTTCATCCTGCTGTTTAAGGGATTCGCCCCTTCT
>JAGYOT010000374.1 GCA_018399455.1 Desulfobacterales bacterium | reverse complement strand
CCGTGACCTTATTCTGACACCTTAACCCTTCAAAAAGCCCATATAATATACTGTATTAACAAAACAATGAATAAAATGTCTGTTTTAATAGACAGGCATTAATTTTTCCACACAATCACCAACCATTTCATTTCCCATCTCAAACCCGCTGCTTTGATAAGTGCCCAGGAAAAATATCGAATCATTTACCCGCCCGGCCCTGCTTCGCATGAAATTCCGATTTGACATGTACACCCAAAAAGTGTACTTTAATTAAAAAATAATGAAGGAACGGACACCATGCAAAAAGTCAACGTGAAAGATGCCCGTCGAAATATCAGCCGCCTGCTGGACGAAATCAATGCCGGCGAAGAAATAATCCTCCTGAGGCGGGGAAAACCCGTCGCCCGTATGGTGCAGGTTGAAAACGATGAAAAAGAACCACTCCGGTTTCCGGATCGAACTTTGTTCCGCAGTAAACTGCCCCCCATGAAACAAAGCAGCGCATCTTTAATCCGGGATATACGGGATGAGCGGGGATAATGTTTATCTGGACACAAGCGCCCTTCTCCCGTTCTATAGGGAAGAAAAAGCGAGTCAATCCATTCAGACCCTGTTAAATGGGATACAGCCCCCGGTCTTGCTGAGTGACCTGACCCGGGTGGAAATGGCCTCGGCGATCGCACGCTGGGTGCGTATGAAGGAGATCAGGGAACCGCAGGCAGCGCTCATTGAAAACACGTTTAATCAGGATATCCTCTCAGGCCTTTACCTGGTCAGGCCATTGACCGCAATACATTATCAGCAGGCGGAGAAATGGCTGTCAGCCAGAAAAACCGCACTCAGGACCTTGGACGCACTGCACATTGCGTGCTGCTGGAACTTCCATGCCCAATTAATCACCTGTGATCGTACCATGCATGAAGCCGCTGGCATGCTGGGGCTGGAAAGCTCCCTGATTTGAATTTCCAACATCTGAAATCAGCCGCCGTGCAACCAACCTTCTGTTCAAAGAACTGGGGGTAGTGGACACCATCCGGTTACTGAACCAATTCTCTTTGGGGCAAGGCGACTATACAAAAAACAGGAGGAAATGAGGGAATAAAGGTCCAGGTTAACGAGGAGGTATCCAATGACCCGGAGACCAATTACACCACCGAGGTGATCGGATACATGCTCTTTGACCCGGCTTCTGCGCCATAGACGATAAGCATTCGGGGATAACTGCTTGTTCAGCATCAGGGGATCAGCAAAGGAAAACAACATGACGCATACGACAGAGCATGAACTCTTCTGGAAATGCAACTTCGAAAACGAAGACACCGACCGCAGCGGGGGAATGGGTAAAAAAAATTGTAATCCTGGAAGCCCGCGGTCTGGTAGGCGGAAATGCCAAATTCGTCAAGGGCATTTTCGCCGCGGAAAGTCGTCTCCAAAAAGGCCTTGGCATTGATGCCTCAAGGGGTGGGCTTTTTAGAAAAGCAATGGATTATACAAATCCCAGGCTTGTTCGTGCCCTGGTGGGCAAATCAGGGGACACAATCGCATGGTTGGAAGAAAAGGGAATGCAATTTGACTGGATTCCTCCTTTGTATCCCGGGCAGGATCCTTTGGTTTTCCATTTCCATAAAACTCCGGAAGAAACAGGCCCGAAATTTGTCCAGGCTTTTGAGCAAAGGTGCGCGGATTCTGGAATAAATATTTTTCTTAAGACCAGGGCGCAAAGTTTGCTCACCGACAATAAGGGAAAAATAGCAGGCATTCTGGCTGAAAACAAAGATAAAGAGCGCAAAATAACGGCAAAAACCGTAATTATCGCAACCGTGGGTTTTGCCGGAAACCAGGCACTTTTAAAAAGATATCTTCCTTCATATGTTGAAAACGAGATTCATCGTGCCGGAATTCCTCACAATGGAGATGGAATCCGAATGGCTGAAAAAATCGGAGCGGCAACAGAAGGTCTGGATGTGCTTGAAATGAACGGCCCGGCCGCCTTCCCGCTGTCTTCGGCTTTGTCGCCCGTGGTAAAGCACCCTAAAACCGTGTGGATGAACAAAAAGGGAATGCGCTTTACTGATGAGGCCCTGCCTCTTTTTCCAGAATCGGCAAATCGGCTTTATCATCAGCCCGGAAGAATTTCCTATACAATTTTTATTGGCAACGCCTTTTCAGCCATGTTTAAACAAAAACGGCTGACACTGACAGAGGCTGAAAAAGGATTATCGATCTTTAAAGGCATCCCCATCCGGTATATCGATCCAGATTTTGTCAAGGCATTAAAATTATCCAAACAGGCCAATATTTACGCATATGATGCCTATTTTTTGGATTGTGCCATCAGATATAAGGCTCCGTTATTGACATTGGATAGAAAGCTGATTGCATCTGCCCTAAATTTTAACGTTGAAACTCTGGAGGTCTAAAATGCAGGTTTTTACATATTCTGAAGCACGGCAAAAGCTTGCCATGATTCTTGATCAGGCAGAAAACTCTGGCAAAGTACTAATCCGAAGGAAGGACGGCAGAATCTTTGCGTTGGTTCCGGAAAAAGCCGTTTCCTCCCCCTTGGATGTGCCTTCAATTAAAGCAAAAATTACCACACAAGAAATAGTAGATATTATTCGGGAAGGAAGGGAGAGGTAGAACCTTGCCTTGCACACGGACAGAAACTCCGCTGTACTCCTTTTCTGCCGGTGAAGGCAGCAGTTCATCAAAACAAAACAGGCGGCTGATCGTACATTTAAACACCTGGCGATAGAGATCTGGATAACCGGACACATCCTGATTTTCTTTCTGGGCTGCTACCTGTTTGACTCCTTACCGGATTGACATTACAACATCATGATGTTATTTTGTTTAAAAATAATGGAGGTGCAGCATGACGACATTATCGAAACGTTCAACCATATATCTGGACCCGGAGCTTCATCAGGCACTACGGCTCAAATCCCTGGAGACCTCCCGATCCATGTCAGAGATAATCAATGAAGCGCTAAAAGAAGCGCTTTCCGAGGATGCAGAGGACCTGGCCGCATTTGATGAAAGACATGAGGAGCCGCTGATCAGCTATGACCAGATGGTCAATTGATCAGCCTAATCTTCGTCAG
>JAGYOT010000373.1 GCA_018399455.1 Desulfobacterales bacterium | reverse complement strand
ATCTTGACAGACAAACATCGGGTTTGCGAATTTATAAAATAAGGATTATTATTAAACTAAATAACCCGATACCCATTCTTCCTCACTCAACTGACTGCGACGGGGTGGAGAAATTTTCCATCTGAATGGCTCTTCGATCGGAAAAGACTCGATATGCGAACGGGTTTTGGAATATCGCATTAAAGCCATAAGAAGTTTGTTCAACTTGCTCCTGCGGTCACGAATCTGTGCTGTTTGACTCAAGTGATCTTTGTTTGTAGAAGTTCCTGTTACTGAGTTGGCGCCGCCTGCTATCACGCTTGACATATTAATTAAAGACCTTATTCAATACTGAATCGTTAACGTGGCGATCTGTTAAAAGATCCTGGATTTTTTACTTAAACGTCAAGTTAAAGGGGAGAGTATATTCTTTTTGCCCTATGCGCCCGGCGGGAGTTTCAGGACCCGTATTTTTACCATGAGACGCATATGGGGCAAATCCAGCTTCATTTTTGTGTCAGGCGTTCATCCCGTTTCAGGAGCGGAAACGGATGAATCTTTCATAACCTTCCTCGAGAGGGTTAAAAAAATGGAATGCCGGTATTCCATCGTATTCAGGTTCCATCGGGTTGTATTCAAGGCCTCACCTGAACACGGAGTCCGTTTTAACCCCAAAGGCATTTTTTCTGCCAGTCGCACCCGTTCGCCGGGCCGTCTATTGCTTATATACCCATATAAAAACGAGCCTTGCAGGCACCGCCCGAGACATTGCGTATCGGGCGGCTTAATCTTTAACCCCAATAATATCAGAACCAAGGCATTATCAACCTTTGACCATGGAGGAGGGTAGTATGAGCAGTAATGAATCTGTTGAGAAGCATTACTCGGTTCACTGGCAGGAAGAAGGCCTCTACCAGGCACCCCCTGAGTTTATCGGGCAGGCCAACTGCACGGATCCGGGAATCTACGAAAAGTTCAGCCTGGACAAATTCCCTGAGTGCTTTAAAGCGTTTGCGGACCTTCTGGACTGGGACGCCTACTGGCACACCACCCTGGATACCAGCGACGCCCCCTGCTGGAGGTGGTTTGTGGGCGGCCGCCTCAATGCCTGTTACAACTGCGTGGACCGGCACCTGGACAAATACCGGAACAAGACGGCGATCCATTTTGTGCCGGAGCTGGAAGAGGAAAAGATTGAACATATAACCTACCAGGAGCTTTACCGAAGAGTAAACGAAACCGCGGCTTTGTTAAAGGATTTTGCGGGGCTCAAGGCAGGCGACCGGGTGACGCTGCATCTTCCCATGACTCCGGAACTGCCGATCACGATGCTGGCATGCGCCCGATTGGGGATTATCCACTCGGAGGTCTTTGCCGGTTTCAGCGGCAGGGCCTGCGGTGACAGGATCTGGGATTCCGAATCCACCGTTTTGATCACCATGGATTCCTACTACCGGAGCGGAAAACTGCTGGATCACAAAGAAAAGGCGGATGAAGCGATCAAATCGGCGGAAAAACAGGGCCAAAAGGTGGATAAGGTCTTGATCTGGAGACGCTACCCTGGCACCTATTCCTCCCAGACCCCGGTGGTGGATGGCCGGGACTATTTTATGGATGAACTGCTGAAAAACTATTTCAGCGTGGTTGTCGAACCTGTCTCCATGCCCGCCGAGGACATTCTGTTTTTAATGTATACCAGCGGCTCCACCGGTCGGCCCAAGGGATGCCAGCACAGCATCGGCGGCTATCTCGCCTATGTCACCTGGATGTCCAAGTATGTCCAGGATATTCACCCGGAGGACGTTTACTGGTGCATGGCGGATATCGGATGGATCACCGGCCATTCCTTCATTGTCTATGGGCCGCTGGCGTTGGCCGCCAGTTCGGTTATTTACGAGGGGGTCCCGACCTATCCGGACGCGGGCCGGCCCTGGAAAATCGCCGAAGAGCTCGGCGTCAACATTTTCCATACGTCGCCCACGGCCATCCGCGGGCTTCGAAAGGCCGGTGCAGACGAGCCCTCCAAATACAATTACCATTTCAAGCATATGACCACCGTGGGGGAACCCATCGAGCCCGAGGTCTGGCGATGGTATTACAACGTCGTGGGCCGGAAAAAAGCCGTGATCGTCGACACCTGGTGGCAGACGGAAAATGGGGGGTTTCTGTGCAGCACCATCCCGGCGGTGGTTCCCATGAAACCGGGAAGCGCAGGACCCGGCGTCCCCGGGATTCATCCCATCATCCTGGACGACGAGGGCAATGAAATCCCCCCCGGCGCGGGAAAGGCCGGCAACATCTGCATCAAAAATCCATGGCCCGGCGCTTTTCAGACCATCTGGAAGGACAAGGAGCGATATATCGAGACGTACTACCGTCGATACAACCGGGATCCCAACAGCAAAGATTGGCGGGACTGGCCATATATGGCCGGCGATGCGGCGGTCATGGCCGCAGACGGCTACTTTCGGATACTGGGCAGAATCGATGACGTCATTAATGTTGCCGGCCATCGGCTGGGCACCAAAGAAATCGAGTCTGCTGCCCTGACTGTGGAAGAAGTCGCCGAGGCTGCCGTGGTCTCAGTCAATGATGAGGTCAAGGGCACGGTACCCGACCTCTATGTGTCGTTAAAGCCCCAGGCACAGGCCAACGAGGAACTGGCCAAGCGGATTTCCAACGCAGTCTCTGAAGTTATCGGAAAAATCGCAAGACCGGCCCATGTGTATATCGTCTCGGATATGCCCAAAACCCGGTCCGGCAAACTCATGCGCCGCATCCTGGCCTCGATTTCCAATTACAAGGATGTCGGTGACGTCACCACCCTGGCCAATCCCAAGATCGTGGAGGAGATAAGGCGTCAGGTTCAGGACTGACGGGTGTCTTTGCCTTTGCCGGCAACAGGTGCGGGAGGCCGCATGTGCACCTTTCAATGCGTGGCATTAAGCAGAAGCTTCAATCATACTTAAAAATCAAGAAAAAAAGGAGAAGCCATGTCTGAGTTAAATGTCACCTGGGTCTGGATTTTTCTGGGCCTCTACATCATCTATTGTATTTATTGGGGGTTAAGGGGCTACTTTACAGAGAAAACCTCTTCCGGCTACACCATCG
>JAGYOT010000372.1 GCA_018399455.1 Desulfobacterales bacterium | reverse complement strand
ATGGGACCCTGAGGGAGAAGTATGCCCTGATCCGGCTATATATCCCAGATACGCCGAGATATATGGCGCTGGAGACATGGTAGACTCGTTCCAAGGGCTCGGTGGCTGCCAGCAGCCGTTTTTTTTAGTCCTGAGACCCCCAACCACCAGATCGGCCGAATACTATCGCGGATCTTGGGTCTTGACATCCATGTTGCCACCCATATACTCTCTCCCCAAAAAAGCGAGTTCTTATCCCAATCCCATTCAATTCAATCATTATTATATTTTTAATCACCTGAAACAAGAGCCTGTTACGGAGCCGCAAATGGCCGAAGCTGAAAACACAACCGATCCGGCGTCCGGAATACGCCGCTTCTTTGACGTTCACCCCCCGGTATTCTGGCCCACGGTAATTTTGCTCGTTGTTTTCATCTCCATTACCCTTGGGGTGGGCAAACCCATGGAGCGGATTTTTTCCGCCATCCAGACAAATGTGTCCGATTATTTCGGGTGGTTTCTGATCCTTTCGGTGAACTGCTATCTTTTGATCATGCTCTATATCGCCTTGGGCAAATACGGCAGCATCCGCCTGGGCGGCAAAAACGCGGTGCCGGAGTTTTCCCGCACCGCCTGGTTTGCCATGCTGTTTTCCGCGGGCATGGGCATCGGCATTTTGTTCTGGAGCGTGGCCGAACCCATCTATCATTTCACCAACCCGGATTTCCGCGGGGCCGACACCATGGAGGCCGCGGGCAATGCCATGCAGGTGACCTTTCTGCACTGGGGACTGCACCCCTGGGGCATCTACGCCCTGGTGGGCATATCCCTTGCCTTTTTCAGCTTTAACCGAAACAAACCCCTGGCCATCCGCTCGGTTTTTTATCCCCTGCTCGGCGAGCGGGTCTACGGCCCCATGGGCGATGCCATTGACGTGCTGGCCGTGCTTTCCACCATGTTCGGCCTGGCCACCTCTCTGGGCTTCGGGGTCCAGCAGATCAATGCCGGGCTGCACCATTTGTTCGGCCTGCCCGATACCATTTACATCCAGATGGTGCTTGTGGCCGTGATCACAAGCGCTGCGGCCATGTCCGTGGCCTCGGGGCTCGACCAGGGGGTCAAGCGATTGTCCGAGCTCAACATGTACCTGGGTGCCGTGCTTTTGGTTTTTGTGCTCATTGCCGGCCCGACGCCTTTTATCCTGGACACCTATGTGGAAAACATCGGGGTGTATCTGAATGATTTTTTCAAAATCAGCTTCTGGGCCGAGGGCTACCGGGGATCGGACTGGCAGAACTCCTGGACCATATTTTACTGGTCCTGGTGGATTTCCTGGTCGCCGTTTGTGGGCATGTTCATTGCCCGGATCTCCAGGGGGCGAACCTTGCGCGAATTTGTGCTGAGCGTGCTCATCGTCCCGTCGCTGCTCACGTTTTTATGGCTGACCACCTTCGGGGGCTCTGCCCTGTTTCTGGAACTGAGCGAAGCGGGCAGCATGGCCGCGGCCGTCAAGGAAAACATTGCTATTTCCATCTATGAACTTTTGGGCAACTTCCCGTTTGCCATTGTTGCCAATTTTGCCGCCATCCTGCTGGTGGTCAGCTTTTTTGTCACCTCGTCGGATTCCGGCTCCCTGGTGGTGGACACCTTTACCTCTGGCGGAAAACTTTCATCTCCCGTGACCCAGCGGATTTTCTGGGCGTTTTTGCAAGGGGCCGTGGCTGCGGTGCTGCTGTTCGGCGGGGGATTGGACGTGCTTCAGACCGCCTCGATCACCACGGGCCTGCCCTTTGCTGTCGTGCTTTTGCTCATGGGGTGGAGTTTGACAAAGGGCCTGGAAAAAGAATACCAGGCCGAGCGCATCCGCGCCCGGGACATGGAGCGGGAAAGCTATCAGCAGCTTATCCAGGATCTGGTCGAAAAAAAAGCCGCCGGCAGGGCCGGCTCGGAAAATCCAAACCCGAAAAATCCAAACAAGGAAGGCCAATAAGCCATGAAAACCATCAAGCATATTCTGGTGTGCCTGGATTTAACGGATATTGACAAGCACCTGATCCATTACGCATCCCTGGCTGCGCGGGTATTTCACGCAGACGCGGTGACATTTATCCACGTGATCCAGGCCTATGATCTTCCCAATAAAAGCAGCAAGTCCTTTCCGGATGTCAAAAGCTCACTCAATGCCATGATCCGGGAGGAACTTGACAACAGAATCGATGAAAAATTTCGCAACAGCGTCTCCACCCGGATCGAAACCCGGGTGGCTGAAGAAGATGCTGCAGAGGAGATTCTGTCCTTTGCCGGAGAAATGGATACGGACTTGCTGCTCATAGGTCAGAAATACGGCGAAGACCGGCAGAAACGATACGGCGGCGAGCTGTCTGCGAAATCGGAATGCGATATCATGTTCGTGCCCGAAGACCCGCCCCTGGAAATTGCCCGGGTGCTTTGCGCAATCGATTATTCCAAGGCGTCAAAAGCAGCCTTTGACAGGGCCCTGCACATGTATCGCCAGCAAAATGCGCATCTTGTTTGCTATTACATCCAGGACAGCACCCGCAGCTATTTTCCGGCCTCCACCCAAAAAAGCGCAAGCCAGAACCTAAGCCGGGCCGAAACCCGGCATCAGGAACTCATGGAGCAATTCGGCCTGGACCCGGAGGCCTTTCCCTGCAGAATCGACGCATCCGAGGCCCTCACCAGCGAAGGGGAAAAGCTCTACAATGCCGCAGAGGATGACAACGCGGATCTGATCATCGTGGGGGCCGCCGGGCATACGGCCACCGAAACCTCGCTTCTGGGCAATATCACTGAAACCCTTCGGCGCATGGAAAAATCAATCCCGGTCATGATCGTCAAAGACCGGGAAAACAAAAAGTTTTTCGCTCAGCTGCTTTCGTGAAACGAAATAAATCGGGGGACACGATACTTAATTCGTCCAATTTCGTCGGGATCTCCACCAAGAGAATGTCGGATTAACCTCACTTCGTGGAAATTTCGTGAGTAGAGAGAAAAAATAGGAGATTTTTGCATTTGACGGGCAATGATTTCAACAAGTTACAGGTCTGGCGACGTTTGTAGTGACAAAATCTGTAATTTTATATCTGACGGAGCCTTTTCTTTGTTGTAACCCCCTCTTCATGTT
>JAGYOT010000371.1 GCA_018399455.1 Desulfobacterales bacterium | reverse complement strand
AGTTTCGCAGGCGCGGACAAATTCGGCATTTTCCGCCAAAAATCCGTAGCCGGGGTGAATGGTATCTGCCCCTGAAAGCCGCGCGGCGTCAATAATTTTGTCTGCTGCCAGGTAGGATTCTCCAGCTTTCGGCGCTCCGATGCAAACGGCTTCATCGGCTTCCAGGACATGCAGGGCCTGCGCGTCTGCTTCGCTGTATACCGCTACTGTCCGGTAACCCATATTCCTCGCGGTGCGGATGATTCGAAGGGCGATTTCGCCCCGATTGGCGATTAGAATTTTGTTTATCATGGTTTATCTCCAAAATAAAAACAGGGTGAAAGTCAATGCCTACATCCTTGCAATGCCGAATGTATTGGGCCGCACCTTGCGGATTCCTGCCACCCGGCAGATATCTAACACAAAAGCCAGGATTTTCCGGGTATCCCTTGGATCAATAATGCCTTCATCCCACAGCCTCGCCGTGTTGGCAAGGGCATGGGAGCGCTCTTCAAGCGCTGTTCGGGTGTCGGTCTCGATCTGATCGAGAAAGTTCTCATCCACCTGCCCCATTTTTTCCATTCGTGCATGGGCGACCTGTCGCAGAACGCTGCCGGCCTGAGACGGGCCCATGATCGAGACGACGCTGTGAGGCCAGGCGAACATAAAATCCGGGTCCATGCCGCGGCCGCACATGGCGTAGTTTCCCGCCCCGTAAGAGCCGCCAACGACAATGGAGATCTTTGGCACCGTGGTGTTGGTTACCGCCTGAATCATTTTGGAGCCGTGCTTGATGATTCCGAGGCGCTCGGGTTCTGTGCCCACGATAAATCCGGTGGTGTTATGAAGAAAGATAAGGGGCGTTGCCGACTGCTCGCAGAGCTGCATGAACTGTCCGGCCTTGGCGGCTCCGTTTGCGGTAATGGGTGCGTTGTTGCCGAGGATGCCGCAGGAATGGCCGTGGAGCTCGATAAATGCACAGATGGTGCCCTCGTCGTATGTCGGCTTGAAATCCAGGATATCGGAGCCGTCGGCGATGCGGGCGATAATCTCATGGCAGTCATAAGGGGTCTTGGGCTCCACAGGGACGATGCCTATAAGCTCCTCCATCGGATAAAGCGGTTCTTTAAACGTTTTGGCGGAAGACGCGGGCATGCATTTATTCCACTGCAGTTTCCGTACAATCTCCCTTGCGATGCGGATGCCGTCCGCATCGTTTTCCGCCAGGTAATCCGAAACCCCGGAGACCTCGCAGTGGAGTTCGGCGCCCCCGATTTCCTCGTCTGTTGCGACTTCACCGGTGGCCGCTTTGAGAAGCGGCGGTCCTGCCAGATAGACCGTGGATTGCCTGCGGATCATGACGATGTAGTCGGAAAGCCCGGGCTGATAGGCGCCGCCCGCTGTGGCGCTGCCGTGCACCACGGTTACCTGTGGAATGCCGGCCGCGGAAAGGCGGGCTTGATTGGCAAAAAAGACGCCCGACGGGCCAAACATGTCCCCGGCTTCACGCAGGTCGCCCCCGGCGCTCTGGGCCAGCACGATCAGGGGCATCTTTTTGTTCAAGGCAATGGTCTGCATGTTACTTCGCTTTTCCCCGCCAAAGCGCGAGATACTCCCCCCTTTGGTCAGGTAATCATCGACGTAGATGGCACAACGCGTCCCCTCGACATAGCCGATGCCGGCAATGCAGGTACCGCCTGCGGCCGAGCCGTCCGTGTCATTTCCCTGCATGTATCCGGCCAGGGAATAGAGCTCCAGAAAGGGGGCTCCGGGGTCAAGCAGCAGGTTTAAGCGCTCCCTCGGGCTGATATAGCCCCTTTTCCGGTATCGTGGGATCTTGGCCTCCGCCGTCTCCAGCACACGCTGTTCAATGTCATGGACCTCCCGGACCCCTGACGCCATATGTTCTTTATTCGCCTTGAATTCTTCGGACTGCGGATTGATGCGGGATTCAAAAACGGGCATTGTTGATTCCTTCACTTTTTACAGGATATGTTTGGAAATGATTTCGTTCATGATTTCATGCGTGCCTCCGCCGATCGAATAGATCCGGTTGTCGCGATACAGGCGCTCCACCAGGTGGCCCCGGATAAACCCGTAGCCGCCGAATATCTGCGTGGCGTCAAAGGTCAGCTTGTCCGCCACATGGCAGGCGAAATTTTTGGCCATGGATACTTCCGATACCTTGTATTCCCCGGCATTGACCATGGCGGCAACGCGGTAGGTGAATTCCCGGCTGGCCTCAAGCAGGGTGGCCATCTCCGCCAGCTTGTGGCGGGTCACCTGGAATCCCGTAAGCGTCTTTCCAAAAGCTTTTCGGTCTTTGGCATATTTGATGGCTTCCTCCAGGCAGAGCTGCGAGATCATGTTGGACTGGACGGCCATGGCCAGACGCTCGGACTGAAAGTTCTCCATCTGATAATAAAATCCTTTGTTCTCCTCGCCGATCCTGTTTTTCACCGGCACCCGGCAGTCGTTGAAAAAAATTTCGCCGGTATCAGAACTCCACCAGCCCATTTTTTCCAGCTTGCTTGAAACCGAGTAGCCCGGGGTGTCCGCCTCGATAACCAGGAGGCTTATACCGTGGGCGCCTTCACCGCCGGTCCGGACCGCGCAGGTAATCTGGTCCGCATGGATGGCGGAGGGGATAAATGTTTTGCTGCCGTTGACAATATAGTCGTCCCCTTCCCGCACCGCAGTTGTCTGCAGGTTGGCCACATCCGAGCCGCCTCCGGGTTCCGTGACCGCAAGGGCCGCCACCCGATCGCCGGAAACTACGGGTTTTACAAATTTTTCCTTCTGCTCGGACGTTCCGTATTTGATAAGCGGAGGCAGAGCAATGCCATGCGAAAAAAGACTGGCGACTAAGCCCGGTGCGCCCCCGCGCATGAATTCCTCATTGACAACGATCTCCTCAAAGAGATCGCCTCCCCCCCCGCCAACCGCCTCGGGATAAGAGACGCTGGTATATCCCAACTCTCCTGCCTTTTTATGCAGCTCCCGTGGGAATCCGCCGGCTTCTTCCCATTCATCGACGTTGGGGGCGATTTCCTTTTTGACAAAGTCCCTGACCGCTTTTCGCAGTAAGTCGTGTTGTTTGCTGAAATATTGCTGATAGGACCGTTCGTTTGCCTGCTGATTCATCGCCGTTTCCT
>JAGYOT010000370.1 GCA_018399455.1 Desulfobacterales bacterium | reverse complement strand
GGGAACAGCCGACATGCTGGCCAAAGAAATGCCGGACGCGGTAATACTTGCCATTGGCGGAGAAAAAATCATTCCCCCTGTTACAGGCGTTGACCTGCCCCGTGTATATGACGCCTGGCAGATCCTGGGAGAGACGGTTTCGCCCGGAAAAAATGCCCTGGTCGTGGGCGGCGGACTGATCGGGATGGAGACCGCTTGTTTTCTTGCCTCAAAGGGGGCCTCGGTCACCCTTGCCGAAAAGCTTCCCGCCTCGCCGGTACCCAGATATACCTCGCACGGCTACAGCCTGCACAAATACCTCAGGGAAAAAGGCTGCCAGCTGAAATTCGGCGCAAGCCTTGAGGAAATCCGGGAAGACAGCATCCGCCTGGTAACCAAAGGGCAGACGAAGACGATCGCCGGCTTCGACCAGGTGGTACTGGCGGTTGGAATGAAACCCAGGGCGGAGCTTAAATCCGAACTCAAAAACCTGGGCATTGCCCATCGCATAGTGGGCGATGCCCTGGAAGTGCGCCGCATCATGGAGGCGACTGAAGAAGGAGCCAGGGCTGCCTGGGAATTATGATATGGATTTCATACCCCGCACCGATCCCGAAGCCGGGCTGGAAACGGCCGGGCTCTGGTTTATCTATAAAAACGGGCGGCTGCTTGTAAAAACGGCTGATGCGGAATGCCTGATTCCCGGGTCCGTAGATCTTCAACGGCTTGAAAACGCCGGAGTGACCTTGACCTGCAGGCAGTTTATCGGCAGTCTGTATGCAGCGGATAAGCTGAATGAACAGCCCTGTTATGCAGCAGCTGTTGCCTCAGGCGAGCCGCCATCGGATCGGTTTGCGCTTAAATCCTTGCGGGCGCTACTGTCGCGGCTGGATGAAGGTTTGTTCTGGGCCGCCGGGCGGGCCGGTCACCTCATCCGCTGGGAACAGACGCATATGTTCTGCGGCGCTTGTGGATACGGGATGGAAAACAAAACCGACGAGAAGGCTAAAGTATGCCCGATGTGCGGATTTATCAACTACCCGCGCGTCACCCCGGCCGTAATCGTGGCTGTAACAAGGGATGATCGAATCCTCCTGGCCCGGAACCGGCAGGCCAGGATTGCCTTCTACAGTGTGCTCGCCGGGTTTGTTGAGCCCAGCGAGACACTGGAAGACTGTGTCAGGCGGGAGATCAAGGAGGAAGTGGGCATCACGGTTAAAAATATCCGCTACTTCGGCAGCCAGCCCTGGCCTTTCCCTGATTCCCTGATGATCGGCTTTACCGCCGAACATGTGAAGGGCGAAATTCAAATTAATCCTGAGGAATTATCCGATGCCGGCTGGTTTGACAGAGAAAACCTTCCCCGCATCCCGCCCCGGCTTAGCATTGCCGGCCGGTTGATTGACTGGTTTGTAAAAAAACGCGCCGATTAAGTTTTGTTCCGCAGGAGTAATACTGCCATCCACCGCCAGCAGCGGATCTATCCTGACAAGCAGGAGATTAATGTCAATCTGACCGCGTTAGGGCTCGAGTGTATCACGCCCGCCGGTAACCGCCGGATCGCCCTCATAGCCCAGGGCTTTGAAATCCATCACCCCGTCCGGATGATGGCAGTCCAGGCAGGAGAGCGCCTCATTGGCGGGCGCGATCTCATGGTTGAGCCGCCAGTGCATCCGGGTCTCGACAAAACGAATCCGGCCGGAAAAATCGAGGCCCGCCGCCTTCATTCCGTTTTCTGCCGCCTGATACCAGTCGAAATCCATAAAATAGCCGCCTTCACCGAACAGTTGGGGAACAATCAGATACCCGTTCTTCAAATCCGCCGGCTCAATGCCGGTCATCAGCTTATACGGCGTAATCCGGGCCTGTGGATCATAAATGCCGCCATTCGGCAGATTCATATCCGTCACCCCGTCCATATCCACGGGATCGCCTTTCAGGTACCGCCGATGCTGGCCGTTGTACCACTCGTAACTGGGCTTCAACGCTTTTTCCTTTATCAAAAGTCCCTTCTTTTTGCTCAACTGTTTGACCATCTTCTCGGTCTCTATGAGCATTTTGTCCTCCTGGCCGCTCTGGGACCAATCCCAGAGCATAACGGTCTTCACCGCTTTTGCATATTTAGGGATGTGGCAGGTCTGGCAGGCAATGGCATCGCAGTGGTCATTCAAACTGCTCAATAGTTGGGAGGAAGGATCATGCGGCGTTTTTTCGTGGCAATCCAGACAGGTCACCGTGCCTTCAGATACCGCTGAGGTGGTGCTTCTTCCGGCGATTCGATGCTTCCTGGTGGTATGACACTCCTGGCAGGTGAAGCCGAGGCCGTCCATGTGAAAATCCTGCACTCTGTCGGGATCGGCCAGGGCGCTGGACATGTCCCCGTGTTTGACATTGTCGCCCCCGCCGCCGTACCAATGGCAGGAACCGCAATTGGACCGCGTGGGCAGACCGACTTGCTGTGCCACTTTCATAAGATTGACCGAATCATTCGGAAAGCCGCAGTTATTCTTTTTTTTCTTGCCATAGGTGCCGGTCGTATCATGGCAGATCAGACAGTCTATATTTTCCATATTTTTAAAATCAAACTCGTCATCCTTCCATCCGTAACCGGTGTGACATTTGGTGCAACTGCACCAATTGGACTCAATGCTCACTCAGAAATTGTTCATCAGGTCCCGCTTGCCCAGCCTGACGCCTTTTTTAAGGCCGACCACATGCGGTGACGGGCCTTCCCACAACCAGTGGGCGGTTTCAATAAAATCCCTGCCCTGCTCATAATGACAGCCCAGACAATCCATGGTCACGGAGGGACCGTCCGGGTACGGGCCCGGCATAAACTCTTTATGATCAGCTGCCCATAACGATCCGCTTAAGACAAAAACCATACTGATCGCCAGCATCATGGTTCGCATAAAGAAACTCCTTTGCTTTCCTTTTCTGTCAATGGTTTTTTCTCTCATTTTTTCGCCTTTCTGAAATGCAATTTTTCATCGGTAAAGTCAATGCATTGCCAAAAAAATTGCCCCCTCTTCTATATCAAGTAGCATGCCAATTTTTTCGGACTTGCAGAAGAAGGCGGGATTCCCGGCGGAACCGTCTGAACAAAGAGCCTGGCCAAACCCCGAATGAAGAATCGGGCGCCGTCCTAAAAAAACG
>JAGYOT010000037.1 GCA_018399455.1 Desulfobacterales bacterium | reverse complement strand
TTTCGGCCCTGTTGTCAGCATTCTGCAGAGCTCTTTCGTGAGCCTTGACCGCCTCAAGCAGCGTCTGCCACCTGTTGCCGGCCAGTTCATTAAGGGTGGAGGCACGATACCGGGACGACGTTTCGATATCCATGGCCTTCTGGCTCTCCGCCCGGGTGACCGCCTCAAAATCGGGCTCCAGGACTTTGGGCACGGTGTATTGGCTTGCCGACACGCTGGTCACAATAAGGCCTGTTCCGAGCCGCTTCAGATGACCTTCAACCATCGCCTTGATTGCTTGGTTATCGATCTTGCCAGCCACGAATTCAGCAACATCGGTCTGCGACACGACCCGAACAATAGCGGCCTGGGCGATGCGGCGAATGATTGCCCCGGCGTTTTCCATGGAACCGACGTTGCGAATAAAATCAGTAACCGGTGACGCCATGGCGCGAGATTTGCCGTCAAAATCCAGTTTGAAATGAATAACCCAGACCCCCTGAACGATATTTTTATCCGCTGTTACCAGGGAGCCATCGACCCCCGGTCGAAGGCCGTCCCTTTCGGGCCGGTCGTCGATTACGGGTGCAGATGTCGCTTCTTCAGACCAGAAAGCATTGTAGATGGCCGTTTTCTGAATGGTCGTGGGTATCCGGATGATTTGATCCATGGGATATGGAAAAGCCAGATAAGGGCCTCCGGGCGGTCGTATGGATGCGGCGTCTTCTCCCACGATTTTGCCAAAACGGGACTGGATCGCCACATAGCCCTCAGCCACCCAGAAAATGTTGCTGAAGATAAACAGCACCGCCAGAAATATCATGAGGAGCTTGACGACGTGGAATCCTGCCTTGAGCGCACCGGAGAGCGAATCCAGGCTGCTCACCACCCCACTGCCGCCCTCGATGATCATCTGTTCAAGATAGGATTTTTGTTTTTTATCTTCTCTGTCTCCCGCATCCATAGGCAAGGCTCGTTTACGCTATCATTCTTTTAAAAGCTCAAAGGGCTGCGAATCCGTGTCCAATACAAAGGTGGTGTTATTCTCCAGGCTCTTTTCCAGTGCCTCGAGCTTTCTTAAGAATAAGGCAAACTCCGGGTTTTTATTATACTCCGCATAGTACTTGGCTGCTGCCGCGTCCCCCTGGGCGCGAATACTCTGGGCAACACGATCTGCAAAAGCCATGATGCGCTGTTTCTCGCTGCTGGTCTGCGCTTTAATGCTTTGTGCAATGGCTTTGCCCTCGGATCGGGCCGTCTGTGCGAACCTCTGACGTGTCTGTTTCATGCGGGAAAATACAGATCGGGTGATTCGTTCCGGAAGCAGAATCCGGCTGATCCCGACATTGGCCACATGAATCCCGCAGGCGTGTCCGGAGAGATCGGCCCGCATGCGGTCGACAAGCGCCTGCTGCACATGGTCAAGCTTGAGTTTTTCCGGATCCGCATTGGTTAAATCATCAAACGTAAAACGGCTGATTTCAGCCTTGGTGGCCCGCAGCCGCTCCTGCAGGAAAGCCTCCGCATCCGAATGAGTGTGAAAACTCCGATAGAATCGTAAGGGATCATCGATCCGCCACACCGCAAAGGCCTTTGCGATCACCACCTGCCGATCTTTGGTTTCCTGCTGCTCAAGCCGATCCTCCAGAACAAAAAACCGGCGGTCCATTCGGAGCACATCCTGAACCGGCCAGGGCCATTTGAAATGAAGCCCCGCCTGGTCTCCTCCCGTATTGACAACCGACTTCTCACTTGCCCGGCCAAAGGTTGTGACAAGCGCCACCTCGTCAAAATTTACCCGAAACGTAAACAGCATGCTCAGAAAAAAAACCAGCAGCAGCAGTCCCAGACCAATTTGCATGATACGACTCATTGACCACGACCTCCAGGTATAGCCTCATATCAGCCGTACGGCCGTATTAGATTTTTTCATAAGGGTTTAAAAATCCATTGCCTGGGGAAGCTCTCCCATGCCCCCGTCCGGTTCCAATCCCAGACGGACAAAGGTATTGTCAGGATTCCCCAGAAGAACCACCTTCCTGTTCCCTGAAAGCCCCTTTTCCAAAACAGAAAGGTACCTGTCATAACGGTAGCTTAGAGGGGCGGCCGCATGGGCGTCCAACTTCCCCCCAAAACGCTCGGTTTTCCCGCGCTCTGCATTCTCGCGGCTGAAACGGTATGATTCGGCCCGGGCGAGAATTTCAGAGACCTCGCCCCCGCAATCATGAAGCAGGCGATCGTGTTCGTCTGCATGGATCCCCCGCCCCGCATCAGCGCTGTCAGCCAAAACCAACAGGCGATCAAAGGCTTCCGTTGAACCGGTAGCCTCCACCTGAGTGCGGATGGCCTGCTGACAGGCGTATTGAATTTCAGTTTCCCGTTCCTGAAGGGCCGCCACGGTTTCTTCAAATGCCCCGGCCACCTCAACAGGCGGATGTACACCTGTAATCGCAACATGCACAATCTTTATGCCGAGATTATGCATGTTGCATGCCGCCTGAACGGAACAACGAATTTTCTCCGCCAGAACAAGCCGGGCTTCACAAAAAAGCGCGTCAATATCGTAGCGGTAAATATATCGGGAGGAAAAGGCCTCGGCAACCTTTTGCAGGAACGCTTCCGGCATGGCTGAAGCCCGTACATAGGCCGACAATTCCTTGATCAAATACTGGACATGGACATCCGCCGCAGCCAGGGATACCGAGGGGACTCTTCGGGCGTCTCCTCCGCTGTCCCCGCCTTGCAGAGCGGTGTTCGTTCTGTCTCTGGGGGATGAACAGATCAGGGGTTCGTCAACATTTAAACCGTGAATGTTGGTCCACAAAATGGGGAAGCCTTCCCGGTATACCGTCCCACCTGTCCGGTCGGGTTTGTGGGAGCCCACATGGATGCTGCGTAGCCGGGAAACGTTGAAATGCCGAACTTCGGCCAGGGGCCAGGGAAGGCTGAAGTGGAGGCCGGAATCAAGCGGCTGCGCTTCAAGGCGCCCCAGATTCAGGACAATGGCCTGCTCATAGGGTTTCACAATAATGACCGAGGACAGTCCCAATAAGAGCAAAATTGTCAGAAAAACTGACGGAACAAGCAAGGACCGCGCCATCCGCGCCAAAGAAGTGCTTGCAACGTCAAATCCAAAAACGCCTTCCAGCATGGATGAAACAGTTTTCCCGATTCGCAGAGGCTGTGACAGTCCTTCAAGCAGGTAGAAAACAAAAGCCGGGCGCCTCAGGGTATCGGGCCGGCGGGGGGCAAACAGACCCAGCGCCATGAAAATCACAACTTCTGAGGCAAGAAGGCCGTTTAACGCTGTGAGTCCCCAGCCGAAGAAGATGGCCACACCGGGGAAGCCGAAATGCCAACCACAGGCAGCTATCAGCAGAGCAGAGAACATCACCAGCATGAGAACGCTGATATTTCGTCCGCCGGTAAGCAGATGCCATGTGCTGGTCCGCATCAGCGCGGTCACATAAACGGCAAACATGATCAAAACAAGGGTGACAACGGAATAGAGAGCGATCAGCAGCAGGTCCGCCTCGGGCGGAGAAGCAGCCGGTGAGGCGATTGC
Source organism: Desulfobacterales bacterium (assembly GCA_018399455.1). Classification (GTDB taxonomy): domain Bacteria; phylum Desulfobacterota; class Desulfobacteria; order Desulfobacterales; family Desulfosalsimonadaceae; genus M55B175. The sequence goes on along the minus strand of JAGYOT010000037.1, from coordinate 6,226 downwards.
CCCCCATCCCGACCGCATGCCCTGAATCAGAAGGGCTGCCACGCCCAGTTCAATCACCGGCACAAGGAAGCGTTGATAGCCCCGGTGGAAGAGATGAATGCGATTAAGCCTGCCACCGGCGCCGGTCCCGCCGTCAACCACTGCCTCTTGGGTGTCGACAAGAAATTGATACTTTGCCTCGCGGGTCAGGAGCGTATAGGTGACCAGCAAATGCAGCCAAACCAAAACGCCGGCAAAGGCCGACCACACTACATGCCCGGCCATCGATTGGGGATAGACCCGGCTCAGGCAGACCAGGAGCCCTGCCACGAGCGCCTGTACGCACAGGCCGGTCAGGCTGTGGAAAGCGCCACGGCCCAGTATGCCTGGCATATCGGTCATGAAAGGGCCTCCCCGACACGCAGCAGGCGGGCCGAGTTAAAAATCACGAACAATGAGGAAGAGGCGTGCAATATGGCCCCCAATACAGGAGAGATCGCCCCTCCCGCACTTAGCCAGAACAGGACCAGAATAAACACTGTACTGAAGGCAAGGTTTTGCCTGATAGTCGCCACGACCCGGCGCGACAGCTCCAGAATAAAGGGGATTCTGTCCAGCTTGTTGTTCATAAGAATGATTCCAGCGGAATGAATGGCCACATCGCTACCTGCGGCACCCATCGCAATGGAGACATCGCCTGCGGCCAAAGCCGGTGCGTCATTGACACCGTCTCCCACCACGCAGACAACCGCACCGAGGCTGCGTGCATCCTCTACCCGTGCCATCTTCCGGGCCGGCATGGCTTCCGCCTCAACATGGCATGAAAGCTGTTCAGCGATACATTTAGCGGCATGGTGCCGATCGCCGGTCAGTATGACAACCTGCCTCGCCGATTCTCCTTGAAGGCTGCGGATCACAGCGGGGGCATCCGGCCGGATGGTATCGGCCAGATGAAAAACGCCGATCAAATGGCCATCCTGTGCTACATAAAGGCAAGCCGTACCCTGAGCGTGCTCCTCCGCGTCAGGACAGCTAAAGCACTGGCAGAACGCCTCAATCCAAACTTTTCGCCCCACCGCAATATCATTGCCGTTCACGTTTCCGCAAATCCCAAACCCGGGCTTTTCCGTTACGCCCAACGGCTCCCACAGGTTTAGCCTTCGTTTTGCGGCCTCCGCTGTCACGGCTTTGGCAACCGGATGGGAGGAATACTGCTCAAGACTTGCAGCCAAAGCCAGAAGTTCAGTTTCATCCCCTCCATTATTGAGCGTGATTGAGGTGATGGCAAGCCGCCCCGTGGTCAGCGTGCCGGTTTTGTCAAATATCAGCGTATCCACCCGGTTGGCTATCTCAAGGCTTTGGATGTGCTTGACGATAACGCCAAGCCTGGCTGCGGCGCTTAAGGCCGCCACAAACGCGGTGGGCGTGGACAGGATAATGGTACAGGGGCATGCTACGATCAGCATGGCAACGGCCCGGTTGATGTCATGGGTGAAGAACAGGACAATTGCCGCGCACATTAAAATGACTGGCGTATACCACGTTACATATTGATTGATCAGTTGCGTTACCGGCGTGCGGTTTTCTTCGGCCTGAGTGATCAGCTTCTGGATTTTAGCCAAAGTGGAATCCTCAACCCCCACGGTCATACGAACAATGAGCAGGCCCTCCTGGTTGATGCTGCCGCCAAAAACCATATCCCCGGGTCGTTTTTCTACAGGAAGCGACTCGCCGGTGATGGCTGCTTCATCAACGAAGCTGATTCCCTCAACCACCGTGCCGTCACCCGGAATCTGACCGGCTGGCCGAACCTGGACGATATCGCCCACAACGAGTTCGGCGACATCAGTTTCCTCAAACCCGTTTTTCCTTTGAACCCACGCCTTGCGGGGAGCCAACCGGAGAAGGGCTTCAATGTTTTTTCGAGCGCCAAGCTGGGAACGATATTCGATCAGCTGGGAGCCCACAAGAAACAAGGCTATCCATGCAGCCACCTGATACTGCGCCACCGCTATTGAGACAACAAAGCTGAGGGCGGCAAGCTCGTTCATTTCGGTCCGGTTGAGCCACAAATCTTTTAACGCATTGAACACGAGCGGGGCTCCAAGAAGTATCGCGGCAAACAACGCCACAAATGCCGGCATCTCGGGATAATCAAAAAAAACGCCCGATATATAGGAGAGCCCAAGAAGCATCGTCCCGACCAGGCAGGCCCCCAATTGCAGACGGAGATTCCCGGTATCCGCCTCTATTATATGCCGTACAAATCCATGGGCCATTTTTGTCCAGACCTCTATCATGAACCGTCTTGTCGACGGCTGTTCAGGATAGCAGAAAAAGTTCAGCTTGAACCCGCGTTTGATGGTAAATGCTGTTTTATCCGAAAGTAGCGGTTGATCATAAAGCGGCTTTGTTACGGGGGCGTGACAAATCAACGAAGAAGTATAGGAAAATCATGCATGGACCCGATGCCGGAAGATAAATGATCAGCAGGTTAAGAATAGAGAGAATGAATACCGCTTTCAACGAAATGCGGCTTGACAAGATCGGGTGTTTTTTCGAAAATGCGCCTGTTACCATCAGAGCAGGAAACCCCGCATGAAAGCCAGCAAAGCACTTTTGGTTTTAGAAAACGCCGCCGTTTGCGCCGGACGCCGACGGATCCTGGAAACCACCAACTGGACGATATTTTCGGACCAGCACTGGGCGGTTGTCGGTCCCACAGGCTCCGGGAAATCCCTGCTGGTGGATGCGATTTTACGCAAAAGGCCGCTGGCCTCAGGAAGCATCCGGTATTTTTTCGACAGGGCCAAAACCGTTTCCCCCTCATCCCGGACCTACCTTTATCCCGGCGACATCGTCCGCCTTTCACCGGATGACGGCGGATTTGCGGGCAACCGCGCCGCACCTTTTTATCAGGCCCGGTGGCACAGCATGGAAGCGGAGGAATGGCCCCTGGTCAGCCACTATCTGGACCCGGAGCACCTGATGAAACGGCATCCCTATCAGGTGCTAAAAAAAACCGGAAATTTTTCCGAATCAAGGAAGGCGCGGGACAGCCTTCTTTCCGTCCTCGACGCCAGGCACCTTTTAAGCCGGCGCCTTCATCAGCTCTCCAACGGAGAGCTTCGCAAGATACAGATTATTCGGGCATTGATGCAGTCCCCGCAAATACTGATCATCGAAGGCCCTTTTGCCGGACTGGACGCGGACTCGCGAATCGGCATGCAACAGATTCTGGAAGAACTGCTTCGCAAGGCTGCCATCCGGTTGCTCTTGGTGGATGCCAGCCTTGATGCCATTCCGGCAGGCATCACCCATGTGTTATGCGTATCCGAAGGCCGCGTCCTGGCCAAAGGGGCCCGTTCGGAAGTCATCGCCAACCCTGCGGTAAAAGCCCTCTCAGCCCCCCGGAGCGATACCCGGCCGATGGGGGTGCCTGAGGTTTCACCAGAGGGAGGGGCAACAGATCAAACCGACCCGAGCTTTTCTGCCGGCAGGCAGGCACCCGGTAAAAGAAGGAGGCAGAACGAAACCCCGCTGGTTGACATGCGGCACGTATCGCTTCGTTACGGGAACCGCTTTGTCCTCGCAGACATCAACTGGAAGATGCTAAGCGGCCAGCACTGGGCGATTCAAGGACCGAACGGCTCCGGCAAAAGCAGCCTGATCAGTCTCATTCTAGCCGACAATCCCCAGGCCTATGCCAACGATATACGGCTTTTCGGCAAAAAACGGGGCACCGGAGAAAGTATCTGGGAAATCAAGCGGCATATCGGCTTTGTGGCCCCTGAACTCCAGCGCGCCTACTCTGGCTCCTTTGACTGCCGCCAGGTGGTCTGTTCGGGGTTTTTTGACTCCATCGGGCTTTACCGGCCTCCGACCCATACCCAGGCGAATGCGGCAGACCGATGGATGAAGGCGCTTCATCTGGATCGATTGTCAGATCGCTGCTTCAGAGAGGTTTCAGAGGGTGAAAAACGGCTGGTATTAATCGCCCGTGCGCTTGTTAAAAATCCCCGCCTCCTGGTGCTGGACGAGCCATGCGCCGCACTTGACGCCATCCTTTGCCGCCGGATCCTCCAGGTCCTGGATGCGATATGCCGCCGCGAGGCAAAGCGAGGCGCCGGGATGCATCTGATTTACATCACCCATCAACCAGAAGCGACCCCGGCCGCCGTCACCCATGTCCTGAGACTTGAAAACGGCTGCATAGTGGCTGCCGTCCGGCGTGACGCACTGTTTGAAGGCAGCATCACCTCGATTGATTCGGAAAAAGGAGTGTGAAGAATGAATATCCGCAGAAAGATACGGGAAGCGGTCAGCCCCCTGGCAGAGGAGCGTACTCTGGCGGATGTAAGGATCGGCCTGGGCTACACCGCAGTTATGCTCGACGACGGCCGAACCGGCGTGGCCTTTACCTTTCACCAGGATATGCCGGAACGCTGCAGCCTGTTCAAGGGCAAGCTCCCCCTGGAGGGCCGGTCTGCAAGCGCCGCTCTGGAACTCATGGCGTCTGATGAAAAAATTGAAACCGCGGTCGGACTTGCCACCGCCAATGCCCTGGCCAATGTTGCCGGCGATCATCTAAAAACAGGCGACATCCTGGATTTTATTCGAGTCCGGCCCGAGGACCGGGTGGGCATGGTAGGGATGTTCGGTCCCTTGATCCGGCCATTACGCCAAAGCGCCAGGGAACTGCTCATTTTTGAAAAAAATCAGAACCGGGGACCCGGTCTGCAGCCGTCAACGCAGATCGTCAAACAGCTGCCGGACTGCCAGATCGCGATAATCACCGGCACCTCCATCGTTAATCACAGCATGGATCATTTTCTGCATGCAGCTGCCGCCTGCCGAGAAGTAGTTATCCTGGGCGCCACCACCCCACTTGTGCCGGCCGCATTTAAGGACACTCCGGTCACCGCGCTTTCCGGTGTGCTGGTTTCAAATCCCTCCGATGTGCTTCGCATCGTGAGCTCCGCAGGAGGCATGCGGCATTTCAAGGGCTATATCCAGAAGGTCAACCTTCCCTTAAGGTAAGCAACACCGGCGATGCCAGGCCGGCGAGGGCCACCCCATTCAAGGGCTTTACATACAAGTCAGGCCCTGATATACATTCTGTTACTTAAATTTGATTTGGCCTTTTTTATATAAACAGCAAGTTCCTATACCTGTGGTAAACAGATGATCGATCGTGTACTCAAAAAATTTGCAAGACTTAAATCCGCCGACAAGCATCAGGGGCTAACCCTCAGGAGTCCTTTATCCGGGATCACAAGCTCCGAGACGCCAAGCCCGGACCACCATTCAGATTCAGAACGGGTTTCAAGAATTTGGGAAAAACGTGCAGCGGAAAAGAGCAGCAATAACCCTCCTGTAGTCGCCTGGACGGACTCATCCCTGGTCCAACGCCATTATATCCATCCCATCATTTCCGGAAAACCTGAGGATAACTGGCTTATATGGATAAAAAACACCTATTTCAAAAATCCTGTAAGGAAAGCCCTGAGTTTGGGCTGTGGTGATGGATGCCTGGAGCGCCATGCGGTTGCCCTAAATATTGCCGGGCAGTTTGAAGCATACGACATTTCCGCGGGTGCGACATGTATTGCAGAACAGAAAGCAGCGGAACTTAAAATCGAAAAGAATATCAACTATCATTCAGCAGACCTCAACACGGTCAAGCTTTCACCCGAGGCATGCGATGTCGTGTTTGCAGCCATGTCGCTTCACCACATCGACAATCTGGAGCACCTCCTTCAAGAAATCCGGAGGACGTTGAAGCCGGGTGGATTGTTTATCCTCAACGAGTTTGTGGGCCCGAATCGGTTTCAATGGACAAAAAAACAAACCGATATTGCAAATGATCTGATGGCGATTCTTCCCGAAAAATACAGATATTGCCATATCCGGGGCGAAATAAAAGACCGCATCTACCAGCCGACGATAGCGTCCATGATTGAAACAGACCCTTCTGAAGCCGTACGGTCCGAGGAAATCATACCTATTGTAACCTCTATGTTCGACATCGTTCACCATAAAAAATACGGCGGCACGATTTTAAACCCCTTGTTGGAAGGTATTGTAAGCAACTTTTCCGAAAATGACGAGAATGCGATGGCCCTGTTAAAAATGGTCTTTTATATCGAGAAATGCCTAATCGATGAACAGGTGCTACCCAGTGATTTCGATTTGATCGTCTGCAAAAAAACGACCTGAAGTAAATAAAAAAAGCCATTAGCCCCTT
>JAGYOT010000369.1 GCA_018399455.1 Desulfobacterales bacterium | reverse complement strand
TAAATCCGGCCGGAAAATATATCGTAGCCAGGCCGGCCTGGAGAAAAACAATAATGGCAGCTGAAACAGGCGAGGAAATGATGCCGAGCAGCATTGTGGTGGCACCGGTGAGAGCAAGTGCCCATACCATGGTCATTCTGGGACCGAACCGGTCCGTGGCCCATCCGCTCAACAGCGCCGTCGCCATGCCTGCGATCCGGGAACCGGAAATCAAAGTATTGGCCAGAGGGCGGCTGATGCCGATATCATTGATCAGGTAAAGCGGCAGCATTGTAAAAAGGCCCATGGTGTTGCTGATGCTGATACTGAAAAGCACGACCATGATCCAGAAAGAGCGTTGGGAGAAAACCAGGCGAATCGAATCGAGCCTCGGCGGCTGACCGGAGAAACGCCCCCATTTCCCAAACCTCAGAAAAACCAGCCCGACTGCAATGGCAAGGAAGCCAAGAAACGCCGGTACGATCCGCCATGAAAACCAGAGCAAAAATGTTTCAGCAAGCAGGGGCGCTGCAACAAAGCCAAAATTCGGGGCGAGTTCATGGATTGAAACCGCTTTTCCCCAATTCCGTGAGTCCACGATGTCCGTAAGAGTTGTAATGCCGGAAGGCAAATAAAGGCCGGCGGCCATGCCCAGGAAAAATACAGCAGCCTGGAGTCCGAACACGCCCCGAGATGCGGAAATGGCCAAAAGCGCCAATCCTACAACCAGGACGGAACCGACAATGGTGTGTTTGTGGGTGATGCGGGCCGAAAGGAAACCGGAGGCTGAAAGAGCGATCAAATAGCCACACGATAAAAACAAAAACAGTACGCCGGCCTGAGTGTGCGACAGCTTCAGTTCAGATTCAATCGCGGGCATGAGCGGTGAGAGTACCACCCGGGCAACAAATGTCAGGAAAAAAAGAAGGGATATGAACAGGATCGGGCCAAGCTGGGCAAGGGAGTAGAAAGAGTCGCGATGAAGATGGCGGTTATGGGTCATCATCAGGATTTTTTTGTCAATTTTTCAAGGGCGCAAATAATGGCCGGGGCCTCCCGAAATGATAGCAACCCGGAAATATATGGAAATTTGACATGTCTGCGCACAAAGGCGGATTCCATCAAAGTCAGTTCAGGGAAATTCAGGACTGCTGCCGCTGCCCGGACGATTTTGCCCTGATTCTCAAATCCCGCGTCAACTCCAGCCACATATCGGAGACAGGGGCATGCATCCGTCAGCAGGACTTCATGCCTCAGATTTTTCTGGATCTCTACTGCCTGCCGGGGGGTGACGTCCCATTTGTGCAAAGCCTGACCAAATCGATCTTTCATATTCGCGATGTGTTAATTGCCCCGCCGCTGGATAAGATGGCCGGGTTCGTTGTTTCAGTGAAAATACTTGTCGCCTAGCTTAGCATGATGATACAAGTCAAAGCAAGCTGAGCTTTTTCCGTTCAGTATTATTTGGAGCGGGGGGCTTTTTGGGCTAAACCAATGACTTAAGCGTTTGGATAACAGGACCCTAAGAAATCGGTAACGAAGAGACAATGCTGCAGTCAATGACTTTTGGTGAGGTGGAGGTCGCCCGGTTGGAGTCCGGCGAGATTGAAATCCGCTGGGAAAAGGGGCAGCACGCCTTGCCGGTTAGCGTATATGCCGGAGAGCGTGCGGACCGGGTTGATCAGGCGGACTTGACAACTCAGGTCGCTGATTTCGAATCCATTGAGGAGGACGGCGTTAAAATCAGGGATCTCCATCCGGGAATTCATTATTATTTCAGGCTTGAATGGGAAGACAAAAGCTGCCGGATCGTCGCTGAACGCCGGGTACGGATGCAGGGGGCGGTGAATTTCAGGGATCTTGGCGGCTATGCGACAGAGCACGGCCATCGTCTTCATTGGGGAAAGGTGTTTCGCTCCGATGGCCTGTTTCGTTTGAAGGAAAATGATCTCGAGGTTTTCCGGCAAATTGGAATCCGCCATGTCTTTGATTTTCGGACGCCTTCAGAGGCGGCTTCCGCCCCGAATCGCCTGCCGCAGGCTCCGGCTGTAACATATATGAATTTGCCTGTATCACGGGGGGAATTTGATTTCACGGCCGCCATGAAACGCATCACAAAAGGCGATATCAACTGGCTTACTGAGGATTTCATGGTGTCGGGCTATATCCATAACCTGGATTATCATGCGAAAAAGTGGGGGCGGGTGATTCGGCATATCGCCGAAGGCAGCGAAGGAGCGACCCTTTTTCATTGTACCGGCGGCAAGGACCGCACCGGCATCTGTGCAGCTTTGATTCTTTTGGTTTTAGGGGTGCCGGAAGAAACCGTGATATGGGATCATCAATTATCCAACGTTTATATTGCGGCGCTTATTCCCCGCATAAAACAGCGGATCGCAGCTTACGGAATCGATCCTGATCTTCTTGATCCTTATTTGACAGCTCCGGAGGAGGCAATTGTGGCGGCCCTGGATCATCTGCACCGTCATTATGGGTCAGCCGAGGCTTACCTTAGGGAGAAGGCCGGCGTCTATCCGGAAGAGCTTGAACGGCTCCGCGAAACCCTTCTGGGGCCCCAAAGCCCCTGAAGGCTTCAGCAACCGAAACTACTCATTGACCTCGGTGATGGAAACATCGTCAATCCATATCGTACCCGCTGTGAGCATGATTTTGTAGGAAAGTTTTTTAGCGTCGGGGGGTGCGATGCCCGTCAGAGAAAGCTGTTTCCAGTCCCTTTCCCCTTTCATTTCCGTTATCAGGTCAATAATCGGATAAGGACTTATTCGTATCGGACTGAAATTAAAATGCAGGGCGGGTGCAATAAAGTTTGGGCTGTAGTCCAGGTTCTGGGCTTTTACCCATAAGCTGACCTCATAGGTTCTTCCAGGAATCACCCTTACAATATCCCTGTCCGGGTAGAGCATGGCACGCCCCCCCTCACCTTCGAAGTCAGCTTTAAAGGCAACTGCGCCGCTGTGTTTGACGCCGCTGTCCAGACTCATTCTGACATTGGTGCCGCGGTAGGCTTTGGCCTGCCATCCTGCAGCGATTGAGTTTGAACTCTGTTTTTCGAAACCCCCGTTATAGACAATGTTTTGGGCCTGGCAGAGGCCGTTTGATAAAAACAGCAGGATAACAGCTGATGCAAAAACCAGG
>JAGYOT010000368.1 GCA_018399455.1 Desulfobacterales bacterium | reverse complement strand
ATGTCCTTTATTCAGGCCATTGCCCATGTTCGCTCAAACGGGGACAGATTTCAAATCTGTCCCCAATAAAAAGATTGCTCAAGAGGCCCCGGGGACAAAAGCTTCCGGGGACAGATTTGAAATCTGTCCCCAACACGAAGATCGCTCGTGACAAAATGAAGACGGAGCGGGCTTTTTGCCTGAGTTTGAAATAACAATGACGCGAGACCTGCCTGCGGCTGTCTTTTCCCCAAAGCTATCCTGTTCCGGCCGTCCAGGACAGAAAAAAAAGGGCAAACACGAGCGCAAGCGAAACCGCCTGAACCCTCCGCCCGGGCTGGACGCGCCACAGCATCAGATAGCCGGCACCCATGGCGATGCCGACCACAAAGCCAAAAAAATGTGCCGCGATATCCACGTTTTCTCCGGATCCGATAAACCCCAACAGGGCAAGTCCCCCGGCAAGGGGCACCCAGGCGGCAATTTGCCGGCCCTGTTGCCGGTGGCGGCGAACCACCTGATATCCGGCGAGAATTCCAAGTGCGCCGAATACAGCGGTAGAGGCGCCGATGGAGAGGTGGCCCCTTTGATACATCACAGCATTCAAAAGGTTGCCCGAAATGCCTGAACAAACAATCATCAGCCATCCCAGCCCCCATCCGGCTTCAGCCGTCACGGCCGCGCCGAAAACCGTTATGCCGAGCATATTGCCGGCAAGGTGGGCGGCATCCGCATGAATCAGCAAGGCCGTTACCGCCCGGTGGATCTGTCCGTCCACGATCGCTTCGGCTGAAGCTCCGAACCGGCGGATGACGGCCTCATACGTTCCGGCCAGATAAAAGGCCAAATGCCACGCGAGCAAAAATAGCGCTGCAAAAAAAGCCTCGGCAAAACGCACGCCTGAAGGCGGGGGCGAATCCGCCCCTCGTTCGGGAAACGGCCTTTTCCTGTTTTCTGTAAAATAGGCCGCCATTGCCTGATTCGCCATGTCATACTGGTGAGCCTCAACCCACACCGCCCAGCCATGAGGATCCTTTCGAATCCGGTAGCGGATGCCGGCTGCGGCCAGCACCGTGCTGCAGGTATTCACCTGATCAACCGACAAATTGGCAAACAATTGAAGCATGGACCCCTCTTGACAAATAAAAAATCGTTCCCAAATTATTAGCAAACTGCTTTTGCCCGCCAGTATAACCATATAATGGATAATTTTTAATATCAGAAAAGGAGCTTTGTATGACGCAGAACAAAGAAACCTATGAGTTTAAAACTGAAGTCAAGCAGTTTATGAATCTTATCATCAACTCCCTGTATTCCAACAAGGAGATTTTTTTACGCGAACTGATTTCCAATGCTTCCGATGCGATCGACCGGGCGAGTTTCAGATCCCAGACCGACCCCGACATTCTCGGCAGCGACACCGAGTTCAAAATTAAACTCATTCCGGACAAAGCCAATAAAACCCTGACGGTTTCTGACAACGGCATCGGGATGACTTATGAAGAGATTATTGAGAACCTTGGCACTATCGCCCGTAGCGGGACCGCCGCCTTCATGGAGGCCCTTGAAAAATCCAAAAACCAGAAAACCCTCGCCCCCGAGCTGATCGGGCAGTTCGGCGTGGGATTTTATTCCTCGTTTATTGTTGCCGAAAAGGTCTCTGTTGTGACCCGGTCCGCGGATGCGGCACCCGAGGCGGCAGTCAAGTGGGAATCCTCTGGAGACGGCGCTTATAGTATTGAAAATACGACCAAAGAACGCCGCGGCACGGATGTGACATTAAAACTAAGAGACCTGGACGAAGGCGACCCGGATTTTACAGAGGAATGGACCATCCGCCGAATCGTCAAACGCCATTCCGATTTTGTGCGCTATCCGATTGTGATGGACGTGGAGCGCGAGGTATCGGAATCCGAAGACAAAGGCCAGCAGCTGCTTGACAAGGACGGCAATCCCGTTGAAAGCGAAAAGAAGACCGAAATCCGGGAAGAAACCTTAAATTCCATGAAAGCGATCTGGGCAAGAGACAAAAAGGATATCAGCGAAGAGGAATACAAGGACTTCTACTCCCATATCAGCCATGACTGGAATCCACCGCATAGCCATCTGCATCTCAAAATGGAGGGGGTCACGGAATACAATGCCCTGCTCTATATCCCGTCCCAGGCTCCCTTTGATCTGTTTCATCCGGAACGTAAACACGGTATCCAGCTCTATTGCCGCCGGGTCTTTATTATGGAGGACTGCAAAGAGATCCTGCCCGAATATCTGCGGTTTATCAAGGGCGTGGTTGATGCGCCGGATCTCAACTTAAACATCAGCAGAGAAATCCTGCAGCAGGATGCACTGGTCAGAAATATCCGCAAAAACCTGGTCAAAAAAATCCTGGACCATCTGGCAAACCTGGAGACCGAGGAATATGAAAAATTTTATGAAGAATTCGGCGCCGTCCTCAAGGAAGGGATTCATACAGACTTTGAAAACCGGGACAAAATAATTGAACTGGCCCGTTTCAAAACTTCCAAATCCGAAGGCAGGTGGGTGGCCCTCAAGGATTACGTGGCCAACATGAAAGCGGAGCAGGAATCCATTTATTATCTCACCGGCGACAATCTGACCGCCATGTTAAACAGCCCCCACCTGGAGGCGCTGAAGGAAAAGGACTATGAGGTCCTCCTGATGACTGATCCGGTGGACGAGTTTGTGATCCAGGCCATGCCGGAATACGACGGCAAAAAACTGAAAAGCGCCGAAAAAGGGGACCTGGAACTCGAGCCGGTCGATGACGAGAAAAAAGCCAAATATGAATCGCTTTTTGAAAAAATCAAATCAAACCTCGAGGACCATATCAAAGACGTCAAGCCCTCATCGCATCTCAAGGAGTCCGTCTCCTGCCTCTCCGGGGATACTTATGATATGAGTGCCTACATGGAAAAGCTCCTTAAGGCATCCGGGCAGTCTTTGCCGGAAACCAAGCGGATCCTGGAATTAAACCTGAACCACCCCTTAATGGAGAAGATCCGGTCCCTGCATGAAAACAATCCCGACGATGAGACCCTGAAGGACTACAGCCGGCTGCTGCTGGACCTCGCCATTGTCAGTGAAGGCGGCAAAATCGAAAACCCCGCCCGCTTCAGCAAAATGATCGGGTTATTTCCATTGAGG
>JAGYOT010000367.1 GCA_018399455.1 Desulfobacterales bacterium | reverse complement strand
AACGGGATCATGACGGTTAACCGGGAATACGCCGGGGAAACCCCCTGCGGGATGAAGTTCACTACCCTTGCCGGTGTTATGGGCGGCGGGGCGACGACCCCCGGCTTTGTGGGACACTCAAAGTTTAACACGATTCAGCGGAAATTCATCCGCGGCGACGGGCCGAAAGATATGGATGAAGGCGGCATTCTGCGAATCGTCTGGATGCCCAAGATGCTCAAGGAAGAGTTGAAGGAAAAAATTGATCAGCGGGCACAGGAACTGGGGCTTCCGGATTTTTACGACAAGATTGCCGATGAAACCGTCGGCACCACGGAAGAAGAAGTTCTGCCATTCCTTCAGGAAAAAGGCCATCCGGCAGTGGAACTTGAATCCATTGTGGGCTAACAGGTAAATCGGTTGATGCGTGGGCAGCAGGCGCCTTGTTGCCCACGCTTTTTGATGACTATGGAATGCTTGTAGTGATGATTGAATTTGAATGATGTTTGAAGGAGATTAAAATGGCATTAACTGGTATTCAAATATTTAAGCTTCTTCCGCAGACCAACTGTAAGGAGTGCGGTTTCCCGACCTGTCTTGCCTTTGCCATGCAGCTGGCTTCCGGCAAGGCCGAGTTGGATCAGTGCCCCTATGTCTCGGATGAGGCGCGGGAACAGTTGGCGGAAGCCTCAGCGCCTCCCATCCTTCCGGTTCAGATCGGGAAAGGCGTTCGCAAGCGCACGGTGGGTGGTGAAACCGTCCTGTATCGACATGAAAAAACATTTTTTAATCAGACCGTGATTGCTGCAAAAGTTGGGTCTGATATTTCAGATGAGGATTTAAAGAAGAAACTGACAACCTGGAATGCCTTCCAGTTTGAGCGGGTCGGGTACAACATGCGCCCCGAGATGGTAGCTGTTGAAGACGTCAACGGGGACAAGGATGCATTTGCCGGGGTGGCGAAGACGATCGCCGATACGTCCGAGTTCAACGTCATTCTGATGTCGGAGAATGCGGATGTCATGAAGGCCGGGGTCGAGGCCACAGCCTTTAAGAACCCTTTGATTTATGCGGCAACAGAAAGTAATGTGGACGATTTTGGCGATATCGCCAAGGAAAATGATCTGCCCCTTGCGGTTAAGGCGGATTCGGTTGAGAATCTGATTCCCCTGACGGATAAACTGCTCGGAATGGGGCTTAAGCGGCTGGTTATTGATTCCGGCTCAAGGGAGATTAAACAGGCCTTTGAGGATCAGGTGGCCATCCGCAGGGCGGCCCTGAAGGCGAGCAACCGCTCACTGGGATTTCCTACCATCACGTTTCCTTGCGAAATGGCGTCCAACCTGGACATGGAAAACATGATCGCAGCCATGTTTATTGCCAAATACGGCGCGATTACCGTGCTTTCCGATTTTACGAACGAAACGCTCTTTCCCCTGCTGCTGGAGCGGTTAAACATCTATACCGATCCTCAGCGTCCGATGACGATGGAGGAAGGCATCTACGAAATCGGCAAGCCGGACGAGAATTCGCCCGTCCTGATCACAACCAACTTTGCACTGACCTATTTTGTTGTATCCGGTGAGATTGAAAGCAGCAAGGTCTCCAGTTGGTTGCTGGTAAAGGACACGGAAGGTCTCTCCGTCTTAACGGCCTGGGCGGCCGGCAAGTTCGCCGGCGATGATGTCGGTGTGTTTGTAAACAAATGCGGGATTAAGGACAAGGTCAAGCACACCGAGGTGATTCTGCCCGGTTATGCGGCGGCCATTGTTGGTGAAATGGAAGAGGAACTGCCCGGGTGGACGGTAACGGTGGGTCCTCGTGAAGCAGCCCATATTTCGGCGTTTCTGAAAAATCGGTAAAACATGAGTAAGGGGCGGCTGTAGCGGCTTGTGGCGGGACCCCATCCGCCAACGGCTGCAGCCATTTTAAACTTTAAATGGAGGTTGGTTTATGCTTCTAATTGGAGAGAGTCTAAACGTGATGGGTAAGACCATCGGTGCTGCCCTGAAAGCGCGGGACCCAAAGCCCATCCAGGAAGAAGCCCTGTTTCAGAAGGAAAAGGGTATGGACTACATCGATATCAACCTGGGTCCTGCCAAAAAGGACGGGGTTGAGTTGATGCCGTGGGTGGTTCAGACAGTGCAGGAAGTGGTGCCGGATATTCCGCTGGTGCTGGACACATCCAATATCGATGCCATTGAAGCCGGGTTGAAGGTATACAAGGAAACCGAGCAGCCGCCGCTGATTAATTCCATTATGTGCCGCCCCGAGCGGTATGAAAAAATGGTGCCGATTGCGGCGGAATACAACGCGGACTTTATCGCCCTGCTGTGGGGCCCGGAGGGACTGCCCCGGGATGAGAACGAGCGGGCTGCACTGTGCGTGGAACTGCTATACTATGCCAATGAAGCCGGTGTCCCCAATGAAAAGATCTGGGTGGACGGCATTGTCACGCCGGTCAATGTGCAGCAGGATCAGGTGGCGCCCATGATGAATTTTTATGGGATGCTGCAGGATATCGCACCGGGTGCAAAAAGCACCTGCGGTCTGTCCAACATCTCGAACGGACCTCCGGCACACCTGCGGCCGATTTTAAACCAGACTTATATGGTGATGCTGCAGCGCTGCGGAATGTATTCCGTGATTTCCGATCCGCGGGATGAAAAGCTGACCGAAATTGCCAAGGGCAAACGCGAGGATATCGTGGACATGATCTATAAGACCATGGACGAGCAAAATCCTCCGGTTGGTGAACTTTCCAAGGAGATGGCGGATTACGTAAAGACAGTGGAGGTTATCCTGGGCCGGAAGCTTTATTCGGATTCCTGGCTGGAACTCTAGATTTGAATCTATATAGACGAAAGGCCTCACTCTGTTCTGTGACAGGGTGAGGCTTTTTTTATGGAGATATATCGATGCCCCGGGTAGATGACTATTTCAACGCCAAAAAGATAGCAGTGGCTAATCTTTCAACTTATCCTGCAGAGGAAATCGCGAAATATTCGCAGTTTGAAATGCCGGATGCGGCCAGGTTCCGGGTTCCTTTTTTGAACCGGACGTATCATGTTCAATTTCCGGATTTTACATTTGTGGATGCCGATAACAGCGAGGCTGAAGTGCCCATCCAGGAGCAGGTGCTTATTCTTCACTACATGAATGCCATGCAGCAGTCCCCGGTCACCG
>JAGYOT010000366.1 GCA_018399455.1 Desulfobacterales bacterium | reverse complement strand
CTTAAATGGCTGTTGTTTAAAAGCGCAATCCGTCCGGAGGCCAGTTTTAAATCCATGCGGGACAGATTCATCTTTCCGGCCGCTGCCATTTCGATATTTCCCGGCCCCAAGGCATTGTCTTTGATAACCGGGCCCGAGGCCGTCAGATCCTCGCCTTTGAGCCCTGTTTCAAACGACAGGGTGTCGGTTTCCGGCTGGCTCAGATCCAGGTTTAAAACGATACGGCCGCTTATCCTGCTGGTTTTTATTTTTTGGGGCATGAAGGGGGATGCTGCGTGGGCCAGCGCCGCCAGATCAAGCCGGATCTCGCCTTTTACGCCCGTGGATGCCATATCAGCGCTTAAATGAATGTGAGAACCGGGGAGCTCGGCTTCAATCTCGGCTGCAGCCTGTCCGGGCTGAAGCAGGCCCTTCTTATCGAAAAGGTTTTGAACTTTGGCCTTAACCGATCCGGGAGGCAGTGCATAACCGTTGACACGGACAGCGGCCCCGGCAAAGAGAGAGACCGGCGCTCGCGCAAGCGAGGGGGCTTTCAGCCGGATCTCGCCTTTTTCTAAAGCAAACCGCATGCCGCTTTGAAGGTCGTCAAATGAGACGGCCAGGCCGGCGATGTGAACATCGGTCTGAAAATCTAGCGGAAGGGTGAAGGGTTCCTGGGCCGGTTTTTTTGCAGCCTTTTCCTTGGGCCCCCGGGGGGCTGCCGCAGAAGGTGCCGGGAGGTTCAGGTGCCCCTCGTCATCCCGGATTAAATGAATTTCAGGGTTTTCAAGAACAAGCGAGAAGCTCAGGCAGCGGTTAAGTATGCGGCTGTAATCGATCGACAGGTGTGCCCGGGAAACTTCAAGGAAACGGCCTTCTGAGAATGCCGGCCGGTCTGAAAGGGCAAAATCCGATATCGTGATGCCCTCCGTCCAGCTCCAGTCGATATTTCCAATCTGAACCGGCTGTCCCAGGGTTTTCTCAAGCTGGCCGGCAAGGCTTTGCCGGGCCCAGTCGCTGGATGCCGCCCACGGCAGCAATGCCAGCGCAAGGCCCGCGAAGATCAATACCAAAACCAGGAGGCCTGACACGGCTGCCAGGGTTTTTTTCAAAACCCGGCGCAAGCGGGCTGTGGAGGGCTTGGATATCATTATTGGATTCTGTCCGGTGCCCGGCCGGCAACTGGGGTACCCGGCTGCCGGTCGGTGTTTTCCTGTTGAAAGACCGATTATAAATGTAATAAATCTAATATAGGTTCAACACTTAATCAAAGGCATTTTTGCCGGAAGCCACGGCGGAAAGGGAGCGTATGGGACTGAGAGACTATACTGTTTATGATTTTATCAGCCGTAATGCCCTGCTTTATCCGGATAGGGAGTGTCTTGTTTTTAATGACACGCGTCTGACGCACCGGGAATTCAAGGAGAAATGCGATCGTCTGGCCTCCGGGCTCCTGCAGGCAGGCGTCCGCGAGGGAGACCGGCTTGGCATCGTGGCTCACAACTGTGATGAATATGTTATTCTTTACGGGGCGGCGGCCCGGATCGGGGCGATTGTGCTGCCTGTCAACTGGCGGTTTCAGCAGGACGAACTGGTCTATGTGTTAAATGACGGGGCCCCGAAGATGGTGTTTGCCGGGCCGGGCTACCGGGACAGCCTTTTGGAGATCAGGCACGCACTGGAATTTGCCCCCGAACTCTACGCCATTGGCGGAGGGGAGGCATCATCCGGATATGCGCCGTTTGAATGCCTCTACAGCGATGAACTGGCGGACATGGAGGTCGAGATTGAGGCGGATACAGGCTATGTAATTATCCATACGGCAGCCGTTGAGGGGCGTCCGCGTGGGGCGCTGCTCAGCCAGCGAAATATTTTCAGCATCGATTTGCAGGTCATGCTCAATCAGTCCTTGAATGCGGGCAGCTGCCACATTTGTGTTCTGCCCCTTTTTCATATTGCGGGGCTTTCCCAGACGATGGCCAATATGCATGCGGGGGGCAAGAACGTCATTATGGAGCGGTTTGATCCCGAACAGGCCCTGCGGCTGATCGATTCGGAAAAGGGCACCAACTTTTATAATTTCTCTCCCATCCTGAAACGGATGATCGATGCCTACGACGCCCTTGGAGGGGCCTTGGATCTCTCAACGATCCGCAGTATGGCCGGGATGGACCGTTCGGAGAACCTTGAGCGGTTCAGAGAAATGGCCCCGGGCGTTCAGTTTGCCGCGGGGTTCAGCCAGACCGAGGCCATGGCCGTTACTTGGTGCCCCCGGGAGGAGCGGCCGGGGAGCGCGGGGAAACCCACTCATATCTCGCGTGTGGCGCTTTTTGACGACAATGACGTGCCGGTGATTACCGGCGAAGAAGGAGAGATCTGTGTCCGCGGGCCGTCTGTGTTTCTGGGCTACTGGGGCAGAAAGGCGGATACGGCTTATACCTTTCGGCACAACTGGCACCACACCGGTGATATCGGCCGCTTTGATGAGGACGGCTACCTTTGGTATGTCAAGCGAAAGGCGGACAAAGAGCTGATCAAGCCGGGGGGCGAAAACGTTTATCCGGCCGAAGTCGAGAAAGTCATCCGGCAGCACCCGGCAGTTGCCGAGGTTTCGGTGATCGGGGTGCCGGATCGGCAGTGGGGCGAGGCCATCAAGGCGATCTGCGTTTTAAAGCTCGGGAAAGAGGTTGGCGCCCAAGCCTTGATCGATTTTGTGGCGGACAAAATCGCCCGCTACAAAAAGCCCAAGTTCGTCACTTTTGTGGAGGCCCTTCCCAAAACAAAGGACGGGGAAACCGACCGGGACCGGGTCAAGGCCGACCACGGCGGCAGATACTGATTATGCCTGTTCCCGAAATGCGTAGTAGCTTTCCGCCCTGGAAAGAGCGGTAAGGGCGCGGTCGAGTCCTTTGTAGGTTGGAATCCCGGCCTGGATCAGCATGTTCTCAATCTTTTGACGGGCGGCCTTGATACGCGGGTCTGGCTGATACTGCCGCCAGGCGACCGCCAGAGGTTTACCGGCCGTGTGCCGGCGGGCTTCTTTCACAAGGTAGGTACCGATTCGCTCCAGATGCGCCCCGTTCTCGATGCGGTGCAGCCAGTCAAAGTGCAGGGACATGACAACCATGTCTATGTCCGTCTCCGCTGCCAGAAGTTCCAGCACCGGCCCCAGAAGCTCCACCTTAAATAGCAGAATATAGGCGT
>JAGYOT010000365.1 GCA_018399455.1 Desulfobacterales bacterium | reverse complement strand
GTCAGGTCATAATACTTGGTCAAATAACAGACCAGGGGGCTTTTTACCTCTCCGCTGGGAAATTGCAGAACAAGAATTTTGGAATACAAACCCACCTCCGATCATAGGCGCCGGCCCGCCGGGAGAGTCCATCGGAAACGCAATTCCGGACAGAGCCGGCAAAAAAATAATTAATTAGAAGATTGCAGGGCTTCTGTCAATGATTTCATTGGACAGGCCGGAGGGGGGTATTCCATCAAAGCCTGTTTTCCCGGATCAATAAGGTCGATGGGTCCAAAAACAGCAGCGCCTGATTGGGGGTCTCTTTCTTGAGCGGCTTGACCTGGATCTGATCCTTGTCCGGGGACAGCTGGAGGATTGCATCAAAAAAATCGTCATACTGCCGGGCAAAGTCTTCGGCAAACGCATCCGGAGTTTGTGCCTCCCCCCGATGGCCGCGAATGGTAAACCAGCTTGTCAGCCCGTTGGACCGGGCAAAGGTTTTAAACTCCGCCAAATCCTCTTTGCCTGCATCATTTATGGAAAATCCGTCAATCACGATGGTGCGGGGCGAAAAAATCTCCTGAGAACGCAGCTCTTCCACTTTCCGGGCAAGCCGCTTCAGGCTGAAGGCACTGCTTTCAAAGGTCATGATAAACCGGAAAGGAAGCATTTCATCCCAGAGCTGATGACTCGATTGAATATCATGCATTTTCAACATGTTTTGAAAGACTTCCCTGTACCAGAGGTCCACCTTGTCCACCGGATCCTTGAGACTGATATGCAAAACAGGGTTTTCCTGCAGCAGACTGTTGATGGCCAGTTGTACCAGGAGGGCGGTTTTGCCGACGCCGGCCCGGGCAAAAATTGCACCGCAGCCCCCGTTTTTGAGTGTCTCATCCGCTTCCAAGCCGAGAAGCTTTAAAGGATCCCGGATGATCATAGATTTTTTCAACATAACTGGTTTTCCATTTCTTTAGTTAAAATATGTTTTCAGGTTCCGGTCCTGACGGTTTTTTCACATTTTTTAGCCACCGCCTCGGCAATCGACTTGGGAACCTGTTTATAGGCGTAGAATTCCATCGTGAACTGGGCCTTTCCCTGGGTTAGCGAGCGCAGCACTGTGGTATACCCGAACATCTCCGCAAGCGGGATCTGGGCCTCGATAATGCTGACGGCCCCTTCATCCTGGGAGCCTACGATAATGCCCCGGCGCTGAGTCAGGGTCCCCATAACAGCGCCCTGAAACTCCGTGGGGGTCTCCACCACTACCTTCATGACCGGCTCCAGCAGAATGGGCGAAGCTTTGCTGTAAGCCTGCTGAAATGCGCCACGGGCCGCGGCTTTGAAGGCCATTTCCGAGGAGTCCACCGAGTGACTGGAGCCGTCGTTGATCGTTACCTTGATGCCTGTAACCGGGTACTTGTAAGCCGGGCCTTTCGTCATGCATTCCCGGAATCCTTTTTCACAGGCCGGAATATACTGGGTGGGGATCACACCGCCGGTAATTTTGTTGTCAAATACAAACTCTTCTTCTTCCTCAGGTTCCAGGAATCCGGCGATGCGGCCGAACTGCCCGGCACCTCCGGTCTGTTTTTTATGCGTGTAATCGAAACCGCTCCGGTGGGTAATGGTCTCCCGGTAGGCCACCCGAGGCTCGCCGACGGAAATGTCTGCATTGTATTCCCGCCGCATGCGCTCGAGGTAGACTTCCAGGTGCAGCTCGCCCATGCCTGAAATCAGGGTATCGCCGGTTTCCTCGTTCATGGTCGTGGTAAACGTGGGGTCCTCTTTGGTAAACCGGTTAAGCGCTTTTGCCATGTTGGTTTCGGATTTATTGTCATTGGCCTTAATGGCAAGGGAGATAACGGGTTTAGGCACATACATGGAGGTCATGGAGAGCCTTTTGCCGGCCGAGGCAAATGAATCGCCGGAGACGCAGTCAATGCCGAAAAAGGCACCGATATAACCGGCCGGAATCCGCTCGATCTCCTCCATCTGGTCCGCGTGCATACGAACGACCCGGCCGAATTTTACTTTTTGCCCGGTACGTACATTCATCGCGGTATCGCCTTTTTTCAGCTCCCCCTGGTAGACCCGGATATACGTGAGCTGGCCGTATTTGCCGTCCTCAAGCTTGAACGCGAGCGCGGCCAGCGGTGCGTCTGTCTCGCAGGAGAGCTTCACCGGCGTTTCCTCGTTGTCTATTTCAAGCGCTTCATTCTCCACGTTCCGAGGGGAGGGCAGATACCGGTTGACGCCGTCCATCAAGGGCTGGATGCCCTTGTTTTTGTAAGCGGAGCCCATAAATACAGGCGTTAATTTCCTTTCCAGGGCCCCTGTCCGGATTGCCTGAACCAGCAGGTCTTCGGGAACATCCTGCTCTTCAAGGACCAGTTCAGTGAGCTCGTCGGAGAACATGGACGCCGCTTCGAGCAGTTCTTCGCGCCGGGTCCGGGCCTCATTGGCAAGCGATTCCGGAATTCCGGCTTCCCGGACCGCGTCGCCAAATTCGCCTTCAAAATAAAGGGCTTTCATTGAGACCAGATCAACCATGCCCTTGTGATCGGCTTCCAGTCCGATAGGGATCTGCAGCGCAACGGCGTTATGACCCAGCTTTTCCCGAAGCTGCCCGATGACCCGGAAGGGATCAGCACCGCTTCGGTCGCATTTATTGATAAAAGCGAGGCTGGGGACATTATACCGCTTCATCTGCTGGTCCACGGTAATCGACTGGGACTGAACCCCGCCGACCGCGCATAAGACCAGAACCGCCCCATCGAGCACCCGCAGCGCCCGTTCAACCTCGATAGTAAAATCCACGTGACCGGGAGTGTCAATGATGTTTATTTCGTGGCCCTTCCATTCACAGTAGGTTGCAGCTGAAGCAATTGTAATGCCGCGCTCTTTTTCAAGGGCCATTGAGTCCATGGTCGCGCCTACACCGTCTTTTCCACGGACCTCGTGGATTTTGTGAATGCGTTTGGTCAGATAAAGGATACGCTCCGTAAGCGTCGTTTTCCCCGAGTCGATGTGGGCACTGATGCCGATGTTTCTGACGTTGTCAATATTCTTATACATTTGCCGACTTCATCCGTTTCTTTATTTATAAGTATAAACAAATAATGATATCTTTTCTCCTGTCATTTTGCAAGAAAAATTTTGATGGCTTCGTAAAAAGCGATTTATTCCGCCGCGGCGGTATTTTTG
>JAGYOT010000364.1 GCA_018399455.1 Desulfobacterales bacterium | reverse complement strand
CTTCAGACCAAGGGCGGCCGGAATATTTTTTATAAAGCCCCTGGATATTGCCGCTATGACGGCTTGTTCAGGGGCTTTTTTATTTGGCTTTGACGATGAAAGGCACTAAGATCCTGAGGCCCTGAGGCCCTGAGAACCGCAGTGCCTTAATATTAAAATCGATTGCTTCACCAATTCACTTGCTATAAAATTATTAAAATACGCTTTTCAAACAAGCTCAAAAACAACCCGTTAATGACTAGCTTTTGCAAACCGTGCGCGTTCAAGGCTTAAAGACCAAACTAACTGTTAATCTGACCTTTTTCTTCTTGCTTGCCATTGTTTTGACGGATTTTGTGGTCGTCCGGATTGTTGAAAAAAACTTGATTCAACAACGGATTAAACAGGGCAGACAAGTGGCAGCTTACCTTTCCCAAAATTTTCAGCCCTCCCATCCCCCTATACTGCAGAAAAACCAGATTATGAACAACTTATATCAAAAGACTGATCTGCCCTTTCTCGTCCACGCCGTTATTTCCAGCCAAGACGGAAGCTCCTTTTTTTTTGGTCAGAAGCCACCGGAAATGGGATCTGATCCAATCGTTTCCAATCGCAGAACCATGCAAAGCGGAAAGTCTCAAAAGCTGTTTTTGGGAACGACCTGGGGTGTATTCTGGAAACAGCACAGATATATCGCCGTCACCACGCCTTTATTAAAGCCATCGGATGTCGCCGGGGCCGCCACTGTTATCATCCGGCTTGAGGACATCTACCAGACGCTGCAGAATTCCCAGAAGATGGTGGCCTTTTATTCGTTAATCAATCTTTTTGTCCTTCTGGGTCTGATTCGATTTCGACTGAACCGGATCTTGCTGCGGCCGATTCATAAATTTATAAAAATGACTGAACAGGTTCAGTCAAGCGATCAGTTTCCGGTCTATCAAGGACAGCGAGACAATGAATTCGGCCAGCTATCCAATGCGATTCAACAAATGGCACGAAGGATCGAAGCGGATAAGGAACAAATTGAAGTTTCGTTGAATTCCCTGAAAATTGCTCACAATGACCTAAAAGCTGCTCAGAAAGAAATTATCCGGGCAGAAAAACTGGCTTCAGTAGGCCGCCTGTCAGCTGGCGTCGCCCATGAAATCGGTAATCCGATAAGTATTGTATTGGGCTATTTGAGCATCTTAAAAAAACAGCCAGGGGTTCAGGGAGACAACCTTAGCGTGGATTACATTGACCGCGCGGAAAAGGAAATCAACCGAATCAATCAGATTATCCGGCAGCTTCTGGATTTCTCAAGACCCTCCCCGGGCGAAAAGCAGATCGTTTCCGCCCATATGCTCATCCGTGATGTCGCCCGGATGCTTTGTGATCAACCCTTAATGCGAAATATCGATTTGAGCTGCCTCTTGCAGGCAAATAAGGATCAGATATATGTCGATCAACAACAACTCAGACAGGTTCTGGTGAACCTTATAATAAATGCCGCTGATTCCATCGGGTTTTCCAAAAGCGCGGAAGCCGGGAAGATCGAACTTCAGACCCGGGACATGCCGGCAAATGCATCAGCCGCTGTAAACAAGTCGGCCAGCCTTGAGATTACTGTCAGTGACAATGGTGACGGGATTGCAGAAAAAGATATTGATAATATATTCGATCCATTCTATACCACCAAAGATCCGGGCAAGGGCACCGGACTTGGCCTTTCGGTCAGCTATATGATCATTGAACAGTTCGGCGGCATCATAGACGCTAAAAGCGAACGCCACAAGGGAACGACCATGTCCGTTTACCTTCCCTTAAGCGCCGAAACATAACCAAGGATGATATGACAGAAAAAAATACAACAGCACTGCCCCAGATTCTTGTTGTGGATGATGAAGCTAACATGCGTCACATGCTCCGGACGCTTCTCATCGAAGCCGGCTATGCTGTTGATACTGCACCGGACGGGGAGGCCGCCCTGGATACGATTTCACAGGGGCATTACCGATTTATTTTCTGCGACATACGAATGCCCCGAATGGACGGCATGGCATTTTTGAAAGCCGCTCATGCTCAGCTGGAGCAAACCAATATTATTATGATGTCTGCGTACGGCAGCATTGACATGGCGGTTGAAGCCATGAAATGCGGTGCCTATGACTATATTTCCAAGCCATTTAAACCTGATGAGATTTTGCTTACCCTTAAGAAAGCCGAGGAAAGAGAACGCTTGAAGTCTGAGAACCTCCGGTTGCGCCAGCAGATTCAGGCTATTGAAAAAAATGCGCATTTCGGGGAAATGATCGGAAAAAGTCAGGTTATGCAGGACGTTTTCAAGCTGGCCGCCAAAGTGGCTCATTTTGAGACCACGGTCCTGATTACCGGGGAATCCGGAACCGGCAAAGAGCTGGTGGCTCGGGGGATTCATTTTGAAGGAGATGAACGAAAAAAAAATAGATTAATTCCAGTAAATTGTGGTGGAATTCCTGAAGCTTTACTTGAAAGTGAATTGTTTGGTTACAGAAAGGGGGCATTTACCGGTGCGGACCGGGATTATAAGGGGCTTTTCGAGGCGGCCGGCGGCGGGACCATATTTCTGGACGAGGTCGGTGATCTGCCCCTGTCGCTCCAGGTCAAGCTGCTTCGCGTGCTGCAGGACAACGTGGTCAGGCCGGTGGGGGATACACAGTCCAGGCAGGTCGATGTTCGCGTGATTGCCGCGACTGCCAGGAACCTGTCTGAAGCGGTTGCTGCTGAAACGTTCCGGGAGGATTTATTTTACCGTTTAAATGTGATGCCCATCCATCTTCCTCCGCTTGTTGAGCGAATCGATGACATCCCTCTGCTATGCCAGCATTTTATTGAGCGCTACAGCAAAAAATTCAATAAACCGGTTCACTCGGTCTCCCCGCAAACCATGGCCCTGTTTTTCAAGCATCACTGGCCGGGCAATGTCCGGGAGCTTGAAAATGTTATTGAACGGGCGGTGATTCTGTCGGAATCTCCGGTTATAGAACCGGAACTCCTGCCTGCGCAGTTTGGCGAAAATATGGAGAATACACGGGTTGAGGATATATTCCGGGGATATTCACTGAAATCGGCCAAGGCTATTCTGGAACAGAACCTGATCCAGCGGGCCCTTGCCGCCACCGGCGGAAACCGTACCCAGGCAGCGCGTTTGCTGGAAATCAGCCATCCTTCATTACTCCAAAAAATAAAA
>JAGYOT010000363.1 GCA_018399455.1 Desulfobacterales bacterium | reverse complement strand
GCGAGCGTCATCAGGGCATCTGCAGCGACATTCATGCCGACATGCTTCATGATGCACATGGTCCGAAGCCCCGAATTGGCAGCTGCCGCAGCAACCTCGAGCGCGACTTTTTCATTGGTGCTGTATTCGAAGTAAAGCGAACTTTCCCCGGCCATCTGGAAAAAGTTGAGGGAAATCTCCGATGACGGTGTTCCCGGGTAGGTCGTGGCAAAGGCCAGCCCGGCCTCCACCGCACCTCGGGCGATGGCTTCGTTGCCGAGCAAAAACAGCTTTTCCCCGGGCTGATCCACTAACAACTTATGCATGGTCGAATCCTTGTTTCAATTGTTTGGTTTCTCCGGTTTTGCCTGATAGGCCATAGACAATCAGCGCTACTATATCAGGCGCCGAAAACCTGTAAAGTCTTTTCTTGCGGCCCCTTATACAGCCCTTTCGTTTAACTGTTCCATTTAGGCTTGAACTTTGCCGTAAAGATTGATAGTTAAAATTCAGCCTGGGAAACGAGGAAACCAAAGAGAAATGATCAAATCCATCAAAATTTTTCTCCCCCGCAACCGCAAGGCCAAGGCCCGGTTGGAGAAAAAGCTGAATGAATACGAAAGGCGGGTTGAGCAGTTAAAACAGGCCTGCCCTTTCGACAATCCGGACCTCAGCTACAACTCCTTTAATGGCTATAAGGCCCTGCTGGTCCGCAGGCTGTGCCTGCGGGGCGAAGTCCAGACACGGGATCTGGCCGAAGAGTTAAAGGAAGAATTCGGAAGTCTTGACGCCGATTCCTATAATAATGCGGTTAGAGTCATTTATGACTATTGTCATACAGGCGGCAAAAATGTAAGAAACGGTACCGGTTTTTAACCCCTCTTTTGTCAACGCAATTCCTGCCAGCCGTGATGTGCCTCCCGCTAAAAACCATTTACAAAGACTGTTTTCCTGCTTATTTTAATAAACCACGGATCTGTTACCGCACATGACAGGGTCCGTTATTTTTTCAAATTTTTACAGGATAAACGCTCACACTGGATTTGTTTATATGAAAGAGCCGATAATTCTTGTTATTGCTACCCGGAATAAGGGCAAAAGTGCCGAAATTCGAGAAATATTGAAAGATGTATCGATTACCATCAAAGACCTTAATGATTTTGGACTGATACCGGAGGCCGCTGAAGACGGGGATTCCTTTGACGAAAACGCCTATCAGAAATCCAGTCTGACGGCCAGGGTGCTAGGGCTTCCGGCTCTAGCGGACGATTCCGGGCTTTGCATGGAGGCCCTGGGCGGCGCTCCCGGCATTTACTCGGCTCGTTATGCCGGGGAAAATGCCTCGGATGCCGATAACACCGCCAAACTGTTAAGCGAGCTGAAGGACAAGCAAAACCGGAAGGCCGCCTTTGAATGTGTTTTATCTCTGGCCGTTCCCACAGGGGTGGCGCTTACCTACGAAGCTCGGTGCGAAGGTCTGATTCTGCCCGCGCCGGCCGGTGAAAACGGTTTTGGTTATGATCCGGTATTTTATTATCCGCCCCTGGAAAAGACCTTCGCTCAGTTGAGCCGGGAGGAAAAAAGCCGGGTCAGCCACCGCGGCAAAGCACTGCGCGAGTTTTACTCGGAAATCGACAAGGTGCTGGTCTGGATTGAACAGCAGATGCCGGTTCAACCCAAGTTTGAATGCAAAGAATGACAATGACAAACGCAATAACAGAAACCCAGGAATGGGGAACCCATCTTCGGCGGCTGGCCAAACTGGATGCCGATAAACGCCGGATTCTATCGCTTTCTTCGGACCATGCGCACCGCCGGATACTGGATCACCCCCAATCTGCGGCCTTGATTCACTCCTTTGCCGAGGAAGATTTTTTCTTTCTGATCCATGATATTGGTCCGTTTGATGCCATTGAGCTTTTGGCCATGGCTTCAGCCAGGCAATGGGAATATATCCTGGATGTTGAAATCTGGCAAAGAGACCGGATTGATCTAAAACAGGCGACCTTCTGGCTGAGCCTTCTTCTAAAGGCTGCACCCGCACGCTTCATGCAATGGGCCATGACCGAAAAGCCCGATCTCATCGAATACTATCTGTACAACACGGTTGAGCTCCGTATCCGCGAGCATGATCAGGATCCCTCTGAGTTGGAGGGGGATTTTTTTACTTTTGACGATGTGTTCTATATCCGATTGGTCGAGACTCCGGAGCAGCGGGAGGCCGATCCGGAAACAATGGATCAGCAGCAGGCCTTCCTGGCCGACATGTTGGGCCGGCTGGCCATGAATGATCACGTTCAATACCAGGAGACCCTGCTGCGGGCGGTCAACGTGCTGCCGGCCGAAAGCGAGGAGGAGGCCTACCGGTTCAGAAACAGCCGGCTGGCTGAGAAGGGCTTTCTCTCTTTTGAGGAGGCCGTTGGGGTTTATCAACCGATCAGCGTTCGGGTTATTGAAAAACGGAAAAAGCAGATTCCTAATCATCGGACCCCGGATTCCTTTTATCCGGTTCCTTTCAACCATATGGCCTTTCTCGACCGGGATCATCGCTTTACCCGCGCACTGAGCCTGATTTCGATTGATGAAAGCTTTCAGCAGATTCAAACCGAATTTGCCGGGCTCTGCAACCAGATCATATCCGCGGATCAAAGGCCGATCCATAACCGGGAAGAGCTTCAGGCCGTGGTGAAAAAGGCCTGCGGCTACCTGGAAATCGGGTTTGAACGACTGACGGACAAGGGGGCACAACTCGACGACAAGCAGACAACGGTATTGATCAAGACCTATCCGCTGACCGATATCTTCCGGCTGGGCTACGCGCTGGTGGCCAAACTGCGGCAGCGGGCCAGAAACTGGCACAGAGAGGGCTGGTTTGCCAAAAACCGTTTGGCTCTGAGCTTTTGGGATGAATTCCTGGTAGGCGTCATCGGAGGGCTTTTGCTGGACCGTCCCCGGTTTTTTGATAATTCCAAAACTCAGGGGCGTTACCGGGAATTTTCTTCGCTTGGGGATGTCAAGATAGCTCACAGGGCATTAAAACAGGCCATGGCCTTTGACGATATTCTCTCCTGCATGGCGATAGATACCCGCCGTCTGCCGGATGGCTTTTTTATTACGTATAAAAGCCTGCTCCTCACTCTCTGGGCCCGTCATGAACTCGCCCTTTCAAACCATATCGAACCTGTTGCCCTGGAAAAATTCAAGCCCTTTTT
>JAGYOT010000362.1 GCA_018399455.1 Desulfobacterales bacterium | reverse complement strand
ATGTCTTCCCCACGGGCGTGGGGGTGTTTCTCCACTTTATGTTGTGGGCCAAATGGGGCATACGTCTTCCCCACGGGCGTGGGGGTGTTTCCAAAACCTTCGCCACCGCCTGGAGCAGCAAATCGTCTTCCCCACGGGCGTGGGGGTGTTTCCAATAAGCCAGGTCTTGAGGCTCCTGAAATAGAGTCTTCCCCACGGGCGTGGGGGTGTTTCTAACTGACCTGCCGGGAAAAGCCTTCTGTAATGGGTCTTCCCCACGGGCGTGGGGGTGTTTCTCAAAGCTCAGGGTCTCCATCGAGGCCGGACACCAAAACGTTGTTGCCAATCCAAAAATTGGCAATGTCAGGCTCACACGCAAAGGGGTAAAAGATTCCATCGCTCATGGCTTGAAAAGGGAAAAGGCTGCGGCCTTTGCTGCTGTTCCAGACGTTATCTCAAAAGGACGGACAATAGACGAAAAAAAGAATTATCGAGGCCGAGGCGTTGACCGTTATATTTTGGCTGCTCCGATTCGCATGGGAGAGAAAGAGTATGTCGCCTTGGTGGTCGTTCAAAGGAGTCAGGGTAGCTCCAGGTTTTATTTACATGAAGTGGCCCTAAGAGAGGAACTCCAATCAACTGCGTTCAAGATCGGTGCCAGTGCCGCAGATGCGGGTGAGCCTTCCGGCGCAGCGATTGAAGCTATTAAAAGTATAATCCGCAACATCTACGAAGTCAATCCCGAATCTGTATCCAAGGTGGTGGACGAGAATGGAGAGCCGCTGGTGGTTTATTATGGGACGACCGGGGATTTTTTAGTATTTACCCCGTCGTCGGAGGTGGATGACATCGGCTTTCATTTTGGCTCTCGTTATCAGGCAGAATCCCGCTTGGAGAACAAGGCCCAGCGAAAGACCGCGACGGTGGGGCGCGGGCTCCGGGCTAAGCCGGGCGATTATGCGGGCAGCAATGTGATGCCTGCCTATAGCTTCATCCCAGATGTGATGCAATAGTAAGAGGCAGGGCAATCTCGATCAGGTTCTCAGAAGTGCTCAAGGCAAGACCGGGGGGCTTGGCCCCTGTTTTTTATCCTTGACATCTATACTTCGGTTTTATTAATGTTTCTAACTTAAACCTGTTCAGGCGCTCATAGTCGAGCTTAATAGGGAACCCCGTGGAAATCGGGGACGGGCCCGCCGCTGTGATCGGGGACGAAAGCTGCCAGATGCCACTGGCCGGAAAGGCCGGGAAGGCGCAGCCGGTAGGAGAATCCGAGAGTCAGAAGACCTGCCAGAACAGTTGAAGGCGCATGACTGCGTGGACGGCGTTGTGCCCTGCTCCATCTGTGGATAAAGACGGGAAATCCCGGATCGATTGTTTCGATCCGGGATTTTTTTTTTGCGCCTTGCTTAAATCACAACCGGATGATCATCAATTCCGAAAAGGAGATGGACCGATGACACGGAAACCCCTTATTGCAGCGGCAATGGCGCTTGCTGTTTTCTTTGCCGTGTTTTTCCCGCTGCCTTCAGGCGATGCAGAAGAACGTATCGAGCAGCCGGTAAAGGACGCCATTGATATTCGCCAGGAAACGCAAAAAAAAGAGGAAACATGGCGGCAGGAAAAAGAGGCCCGCCTTGCCAGGCTTGAAAAACTTCAAAAAGAACAGCAGCAGCTTAAATCCCAAAAAAGCGATTTAAGCGAAGCCGTGCAGGCAACGCAAAAGCGCCTGGCTGAAAAAAATGAGCAGATTGCCGACATTGAACAAATTTCCGGGCAAATCCGGCCGTTTCTCGATGAACTACTGAAAAAGCTCAAACTTTGGATCAACGAGGACATTGGCTTTTTGCCGAAAGAGCGGGTTCATCGCATTGAAAGGCTTGAAAGCCTGATAAGCGATCCGGAAGCCGAAACCAGCGAGAAATACCGCAAAATCATGGAGGCCCTCCTGATAGAGGCTGAATACGGCTTTACCACCGGGCTATACCAGGAGACCATCTCCGTTGAGGGCCAGAAACGCCTGGTTAATATTTTCCGGCTGGGTCGGCTGAGCCTTTTTTACTTAACCCTTGATCGGGCTCACTGCGGTTTTTTCAACATTGCCGAGGATACCTGGCAGCCGCTCTCAGGTCTGTATCTGCCGCAGATTCAGACGGCGGTTGATATTGCGGCCAAACGCCGGAGCGCCGAAATGCTCACACTGCCGCTGGGGAGGATCGCAACGCAATGAAAGGAACCGTTTATTTTATCCTGCTGGTTCTGCTTGCAGGCACGCTAACGCCTGCCGCACCGTTTGCGCAAGACATGCGTGAGCTCTCCATTGAGGCCCGGGAAAAAAGAGAAGCCCTGCAAAAGAAAATCGCCGGGGAAAAGGCGGCCGCCCAAAGAACGGCTGCCGAAAGCCGGGAACAAATTGCCCGGGACCGCAAAACACTGGAAAGCGCCATTAGCGAATTGAAGGCCCAAAACAAAAAGCTGAAATCAGACATCGAAGCCCTGGTAAAAAAGCATGAGACCCTTTCCCGGGCCGAGCAGACAGCAGCCGAAACCCTGGCCGGAAAAAAGGGCATGGTCAAAGAGCTGGTGGGCGTCATCCGGGTGAATGCCAAGGATATTGACTCGCTGCTTTCCAAAAACCTGCAGACGGCGATCCATGGGGCTCAGCCCTCATATCTGGCCTCTGTCGCCGAAAAATCAAAATTTCCGGGGATGGAAGACGTCCGTGATATGGCGGAAGCGCTGTTCGGGCAAATCCGGCAGACCGGAGCCGTTACGGTTAAGAAAGGGGCCATGATTGACCGGACCGGTAAATCCGTGGAGGCGGATATCCTGGCGCTGGGCCCGTTCTCCGCCGCCTACCGGAAGGAAGGGGAAACCGGTTTTCTCAACTATACCTCGGGCAGCGGCAAGCTCTATGCCCTTTCCCGTCTTCCCTCCGGCCGGATGCAGGATCAGATCACCGAATACATGAACGGCGAAAGCAAAGCGGTCCCCATTGACATCACCCGCGGGGCGGCGCTTCGCCAGCTCACCCACGAACTCGATCTCTGGGAAATGGTGCCAAAGGGCGGCCTTTTGATCTGGCCGATTCTGGCGATCCTGGCTGTGGGACTGCTGATCGTACTGGAACGGGTGATCTTTCTTGCCCGCAAACGACTGGATACGAGCTCTCTGATCAACCGAATCGAGAGCCTTGCCCATGAAAAGAAATGGC
>JAGYOT010000361.1 GCA_018399455.1 Desulfobacterales bacterium | reverse complement strand
TCACTTGCAGGTTTGGAGCGACAGCGGAACACCTGTCAAGTGCAGAAAATGGTTATGCAAAAGAATGTTGAACTCTGGGAATTGGTTTCAGGCGATTAATCTGGTTTGCTTCAGGACTGTTCATTGCATGCCAAAGATCCCAGTCCTGTTGCAAGCCCAGCCAAAAATCCGCAGACATACCCAAAACCCGGGAAAGTCGCAATGCCGTATTCGGAGTTACCGAACGTCTGCCTTTAATAATTTCGTTTAGACGAGGGTAAGAAACGCCCAGAAAACGAGCGAGTTCTGCTTGTGTAATGTCAAGCGGCTTGACGAATTCCTCGAAAAGTATCTCCCCGGGTTGCGTCGGGGGGCGTTTTCGAGGCAGTCGCCTCCCAACATCAGTGGTAATCTGTGATTTCGATCTCGTAGGCATGGCCTTCCTCCCATATAAACGGTGTATGCCTGAACTATGATTCATCCTCGAATTTTTTGAGCAGAAACTCTGAAATTCGTTCAAAAGCCCGGGGATCTTGAAGAAAGAACCTATGTCCACCATTAAACAATTCCAGATAAGAACATGGCAACTGCTTATAAATGGCCTCGAGGTTGGAGACCGGAACGATGCCGTCATAGCGCCCGCCGCAAACGAATACCGGCATTTTAAGGTTAGGCAATCGCTCGTATACATCATGTCCCATGCGTGCTTTAAGCTGACGGCGAGCCCCTGCCATCCGCCCGGGTTCGTCTGCTCCAATCATGTAATCTGCAACCATCTGATCCACCATCTCCTTGAATTGCTTTGGATTGGCCGCCTGCCAGTCTGCATCACACTGCGTGTCTATGAGCGGAATAATTCGCCTGGCCCGTTCCTCTGGTGAAAGAGGGCCAAATTCGTGCATCGGATATGAATCTCCGCCTGCCCCGCCACTGCTTGTGCATGCCAGGACCAGTCTTTGTACGCGGCGGGGAAAGCGCAAAGCAAATTCCTGTGCAACCATACCGCCGAAAGAAAAACCTAACAAACTGCAACTATCCCAGCCCAGGGCATCCAGAAGAGCATTGGCATCCATGGCATAGTCTTCCATGGTGTAAGGGATGTCAGGCCGGTCTGTCTGCCCAAGCCCGCGCTGATCATGAGCAAGGATTTCAAAATGTTCCGCAAGCGGGGAATCAAAAATGCCCGGCTTTCGTCTTAGATCTCCACCCGTGCCATTGAAGAAAAGCAGGCGCGGCCCTTTACCCCGCATCTCATAATATAATCGGATATCCCGGATATCAATAAACGGCATAGTGTGTCTCTGTTATAATAAGTTTCATCCAACGGCCGTCTTATCTGCAGTTGAGCAATATGTCTGAGTTCCCGTTTTTCCCGGAAGGTGCCTTTCTTAAGCCTTAAATTGCCTTTCTGCTTGAAATTTTTCAAGCAGAAAACATATATTAACAAGACACTATACAAAAACAGGTGGTTTTCGTCTTAAAAAAGCAGCTTAAAGGAGATTTCTGATGCACTTCAATGGCGAATTCGGAGGCATTGACGTTCTGGTCAACTGTGCCGGCATATCCGGGTTTGGACTCAGAAATATCTCTAAAACCGAAGATTCGGAGTGGGATGTCACCTACCGGGTAAACCTGAAGGGCACTGCAAACTGCTGCAAGGCAGTGTACGGGTAGCTCAGGGAGCAGAAGCACGGAAAGATAATCAACGTATCCTCGGCAGCCGGCAGAATGCCTGCATCCGGAATGACTCCTTATGCCGCGTCAAAGGCCGCGGTCTTAAATCTCACCCGGAGTCTGGCCTCTGAAATGGCCGGATACAACGTCAACGTCAACGCGGTATGCCCGGGCTGGATCTGGACGCCCATATACAGTGAAAGCGGACCGTTTCAGCAGTACGCGGAAAAATTCGGTTCAACGCCCAGAGAGGTTTTTCTGGGCATGGTGAAAAGCTTCTGCCCGCTGAAAAGGGAACAGACCGTCGAAGATATAGCAAATGCAATCCTGTTTCTGGCATCAGAGGCTGCAAAAAACATCACCGGCCAGGCCGTAAACGTAGACGGCGGCGCGGTGATGAGCTGATGTCTCCCTGATTCTCAAACCGCGTCAGGGTGTGTAATGCCCCCTTACTTATCTTGTCTAAGATGCCGTTTTTGATACCAAAAGGCGGGAAACAGGGCCTGAAAAATTTGCTCAGGACTTTACAAACGCCGCATAATCTGCAAAATTGGATTTAATTTCACAAGCTCTGCCTGCCAACACAGAGTATCACCCTAAGGATTTGCAAAGCTCCTGTCATATGCCAGAAGAGATATCTGAACACCGCAAAAACATCAATACATCTGATAGCAATCCTCCCGTTGACGTTACCTGCGCAATTATAGAAAAAAACGGTCAGGTTCTGGCAGCCCAGCGCGGCCCCGGCATGACAATGCCCTTTAAGTGGGAGTTTCCCGGCGGAAAAATCAATCCGGGAGAAACAGCAGAAGAATGCATAATAAGGGAAATCAAAGAGGAACTGGGCATCGAGATCCAAATCAAAACCATGCTGCCGCAGTCAAGCCATTCTTACCCGGATCTGCATGTCCGGCTTCATCCATTTGTTTGCCGGATAACCCATGGCCGCATTAAACCCACAGAGCACCATGCTATTCAATGGACCGGCCATGACCAGTTACCGGGCCTGCAATGGGCAGAAGCCGATGTAGCTGTCGTTAAATCCTACCTGGATTATCGCATTGGAAAACAAGGGATATAATGCGTATAAACACCAGCAAGCATAGCTGTTTGAGAGAGTCCGCCCGATGACATCAAAGCCTGCATTCGGCATTTATGATGCGCTTATCGACAAGCAGGTGCAGGATATCCTGCGGCAATACCCGGAACTGCGATCCGTAATCGGAAAGCTGGACCCGGAAGAGCAGCCAGCGCGGTATGCCGATTTTGTCGCAAAAGTTTTGGAACAGGTGTTGCGGGAAGAATCTGATCCGGAAAAGCGGCTCGCCCTGTGCAATTTGATTCTTGAGCAGCTTTCAAACGGGCTTGAAGCGGAAAAGAAAAAACTGGCTTCAGCCCAAAAATCCCTGCTCCTTGAAATCACCCCGCCGCATTACGGCACAACCGGCATGCCCCGCCCGCATACGCCTGTTTCGGAAAGCAGTCTTTTTACCGGATCGCCTTCGGATCCCCAGCTTGTTCACGAATTGGCCGCTGAAATGCGATCTGCCGATGACGTGGATA
>JAGYOT010000360.1 GCA_018399455.1 Desulfobacterales bacterium | reverse complement strand
TTTTGGCCGCCTAAGTGGGTCAGGTTCATTTCGAGGCCTTATTGGGAAAAGGTGAGTGGGAGGCCTGAGCTTATGGTTATGATCAGCATTCCTTGCCCTGATTCGGTGTTATTTTCCCTCAAGGAGACTCCGGAGGATTTCGCCAGGGAGGCGAAACGGTTACTGGCTGTAAAACTCTACGAAATGGGGAAGCTTTCCTCGGGCAGAGCGGCGGAACTGGCCGGGATGTCACCCATCAGTTTCCTGCCGTCGCTGAGCCGATACGGTGCCGCCATCTTTGACTTGTCAACAGAAGAGTTGGAGAGCGATTTTCAGAATGCCTGAGATGACCGTTTCCAATACCTCGCCCACATTCTATCTTCATAGGCTGGGGTTGCTCCACTGCACCCAGACCGTGACCTCATTCCCTCGCGCTGCCGGGCTGCGCTTTAACTCCAGTTGGAACGCGGGTGTCCGGCATGGTCACTGATCAATATTCACATGTTTTGCCTGATTTTTCTTGCTGGAAACGTCAAGGTTGTCTAAAATGCTGAAACAATGAATACGATTGACGATGGGCGCCATCCATCATGAAATTCGCGGAGGACAAACCCATGGCGGAAATGATCAACTATCTCGAATCCCTCGTTCGTGAAACCCACAAGCCCGAGGCAGAGATTGTGGCAAGAGCCTTTCAGACAGGGTTGCGCCAGTTGTGGCGCGAGCAGATCCTGGGGCAGTATCTTCGAGGTGAAATCAGCCGCGACAAGGCCATCACCCATGCCGGCATCGACTATGTGGAGCTGGCGGAGCGTCAGCGCGACGCCATGATGGAGGACCTGGCGTGGGCCATGGGGAACTGACGGCGGTTGTGGATGCCGGGCCACTCATTCATCTACTGGAAATCGGATGTCTTCAGTTCCTGAATCGTTTTGATGCCTTATATCTTCCCGACGCAGTCTGGGGTTAAACCGTGGCCCGAGGCCGGGTTTCTGAAACCGATATGTCCGTTCTGAACAATATCCAAAGACACCCCATCAAGGCACCGGAAGTCGAGCAGTTTATAAGAGAGAAAAAGCTTTCTGCACTTCACTCAGGTGATCAGGAATGCCTTTTCGTTTGCCTGGAGCAGCGAATCCCGATTCTTTTGACCGATGATATGGCACTTCGCACCGCTGCAAGGCGTTTCAATGTTGTCCCGGTCGGTTCATTGGGTATTGTGGTAGCAGCATTTAAAAGGGGAGAAGCTTCTCTAAAAGAAGCAGAACGTTACATTGCCGATCTGTATGACGTGAGCAGTCTTTTTGTTACCCGCGCAATTGTCGAATTGGCGATAGAGCAACTTCGGGCAGGTACCAAATGAGGAAATTCTCCACCTATCTCCTCTGATTCTCTCACCTTCTCACCTTCTTACCCTCTTACCTTCTTCCCCTACCGACCCCCGACTCCTGTCCTTTCGTCCTCGGACATCGGACCTCCGACATCGGGCTTCTGTCCCCCGTCCTCCCTGACCCGTGAAACATTTACCCTGTGAAACGCACGTAAGTGCCAGCGTGGCGAGTTTCACCAGGGAGTCCAAAGGAGTTCCCGAAGGGGTTTCACCGGGGTGTCCTCCGTCATCTGTTATCTGCCCTCTGATCTGTTACCCCACGCAACACCGTAATCTCGTCACATTCCACCACCGGGTAATCGCGCACTGTAATCGAATCCTTTGTCACAGACTCAATCTCAAATCCCGTCTGCGGCCGCGGCATACTGCGTCCCAAGGGGCGCCTCCCCCCGATTTTCAACCAGGATCT
The DNA here is from genome assembly GCA_018399455.1 of Desulfobacterales bacterium. GTDB lineage: Bacteria > Desulfobacterota > Desulfobacteria > Desulfobacterales > Desulfosalsimonadaceae > M55B175. The sequence goes on along the minus strand of JAGYOT010000360.1, from coordinate 1,464 downwards.
GCTGAATCGGCGGTTTGTCCAGATCCGCTTTCGAGGCCCCTCTTCGCCACCCCGGTGCATCGGTGATGATGACCCGGTTGATGGTATCGGTGGTGTTGAGCAGCATAAAATCCAGATTGACGAGGCCGTCCCGCCAGGTGAAGGTGTGCGGCTCCTTCGGGACCAGGAATCTCGGGTTTTTGAGCCACAGGTCCCATGTGGCCGACAGTTTCGTGGGCTCGGGAGAGGCCTGGGCCGGGCGAATTCCAGTCAGTTTGCCCTTAGACTGAAAGGCATACTGATGCACCTTGCCGCCCTTGACCCGAAAGAAATCCACCACGTAATGGTGACCATCCGGTGCTTCGATCATGGCGCAGATGCGGCGATATTCCTGGGTTTGGGGATATGCGCCAAAGGCCGAGGCCTCCATCATTTCGATGCCCGGGACCGCAGCGAACAGCTCCAGATGCGATCCGGCCCTGGTCCGTTCCTGATGAGATTCATCCACCACCACCACCAGGTTGTGCGATAGGATCCCGCTGACCCATGCCTGACCTTTACGACCGTCCGGGAGAAGCAGACCCCCACCTGAAAAATACCCCCGATCCGAGGCAAGTTCCCGGCCAAAGGCATAGAAGCTGATGCTGAGGATATCCCTGTGCCGGTGTCCGGTCCGCTGGGTCCATTTGTGTTCGTTGCCGTTCAAAAAGAGGGCCGTGTCGTTGTTCTTGCCGCGGCCGCGAAGCACGCCCACATGCCAGCCAGGAAACCATTCGGTCCGCTGAAGGGCCTTCATTTTCCCCTGAGCGGCCGGCTCCGATTCGCGCAAATTAAAAACAAGACTCTTATATTCAAGGTCCTCAGATTAAGCAGATTCACGCAGATTATAGACAATTCTCTTATATTCGAGAGATTTTGCACCAAAATTAATCAAAAGGCCGACGGCAAGGCCTGTGGCCTTCAGATAGTTGATAAGCTGGGCCTCATCCAGGCTCGTCAAAGCACCAAGGGCTTTAATCTCTACTACAATCTCTTCATAGCAAACATAATCGGGCTGATATTTCTTATCCAGAGGTTTCCCTTTGTAGTAAATCCCAATCAAAGGCTGAGCCACATTCGGAATCCCCTGCAGATCAAACTCCCTACCCAACGCCTCCTGATACACCCTGTTAAATAAGATTTGAGTCTATTGTGCAGAAACTGTTTTCCGAGATACGTTTTCAGGTATTTTTCTCGCTTTGTTGCATCTGCCTGCACCAAACAAGCCTCATAGTATACGAGCACCAGGGGTCTTCTATCCTTTGTGGATTCAACGAGTCCTTTGCAGTGTTCCTCAAATCTTAGCCTGAGGTCCTTTGTAAAGCCTGTATAGAAATTCCCATCTTTTTCACTTTGAAGCACGTAGGTGTAGTACATCCCGCGACCTCAAGCTATTTAACAGGGTAAACCGCCTCAAGGAACCCACACCCCAACTCCTTGTGAACC
>JAGYOT010000036.1 GCA_018399455.1 Desulfobacterales bacterium | reverse complement strand
AACTTTTGACCCGTCCATGGAGTTTTGGGAAATTGCGCCGCATTCACCGTATGGGGGCAGCATTGGCCCTGGCCTGCAGCAATTCTCCGAATGCGAAAAAAGCCCTTAAAAAGGCCTCTAAAAGCATCTGGCCTGCAGTCCGGCGGGCTGTGCATCATGCCGAGGAATATCTAAATGAAAGCTCCCAATAAACCGCAGCCCGACAGCCATGAGGGCCAGAGCCCGAAAGAGGACTTTGTTTTTTTCTTCAATCGTCTCCTTCAGACCGCCAGAATCCATGAGGCGGACAACCAGTTAAGCGTAAGGGCCGCCGAACAGTTTCTTGCCGCAGGCCGCCGGATTATTTCCGAACATCCTGAAATTACTATTGAAGCCCGGCATGAACGACTTTTTGTTCAGAACGAGAAGCTGCTGCTTAAACAGCAGACTGCCGCCATAATTTTCAGTTTGCTGGGTCTTTTTGAAAATTTGTCCTTATACGGCCTCAAATTCACCGAAAACTTAAGCCGCATCGGTTTTCATGAGGCTTATGAAATGGCCCGTCTTCTCATTACCTCCCAAAACAGCCCCGAGCCCCTGGCCAGGCTTAAGCATAACCTGGCCCATGAGCGTTTTGATTGGGTGAAAATTGTCTCCGAACCCCCGGACAAGGGCAGTCTTACAGCCAGCCAAACGATTCAACTGGCCCATCAATCCTATTCCTATGCCTACAATTCCGTAAAAGATGTGGTCCGGCAGATCCAAACCAGCGATAGGGCCGGAGTGCGAAAATCGGTCCGGGTGATCCAGGACATCACGGATCTTGTCTTTGTCGACAAACGAATTCTTTTGGGAATTTCCACCATTCGCGACTATGATGACTATACCTACACCCACTCGGTCAATGTGGCCATCCAGTCCATCTGCCTTGGGCATGAAATCGGCCTGTCCCGCAATGCGTTAGTGCGGCTGGGCGTCTGCGGCCTTTTCCATGATCTGGGAAAAATCGTCATTCCTCTCCAAATCCTTAACAAGCCAGGATACTTAAACTCTGACGAATACCAGATTATCAAAAAACACCCCTTAAACAGCGTCCGCCAGATCCTTAAACTGGATGCTTACCAGGATCTGATTTCCCGGATTATCCTGCCACCGTTTGAACATCATTTAAATTATGATCTCACCGGTTACCCCGAAGTCAACTGGTCCCAACCGCTCAGTCTGTTTGGAAGAATTATTGAAATCTGTGATGTATATGACGCACTTACAGCTCCCCGTGTTTACCGGAATTCTTCACTCAGCCAGGACCGGGCGCTCGGCCTTATGTTTTCCAAAAGCGGCCGCGAGTTTGACCCCCTGCTGCTGAAATGGTTTATTAATATGGTTGGCATTTATCCGGTCGGGACCCTGGTCAAGCTAAACACAGGCGAGGTGGGATTGATTTATCAAAACGATCCTATAGAGAAAGAAGGCGCCGTGACCCGGGTCCTGCTCATCAGAAAGACTGCGCAAAATCAACTCAAACCCGGCCGCCTGGTCGATCTCAGTGAACGCGGCAAGCAGACCGGCAAGAACCGCCGGCATATCCGGAGCACTCATAACCCTTACCAGTATGGCATCCAGCCTGCAGTTTTTTTGATGCAGGCAGAGTAGCCGGAAAGGAAAAATGAATTGACCGCCAACGACTCTATTTTTAAGGAATTGGACGCATTGTTTAAACCCCGGAGCATTGCCATCGTGGGCCTTCCCCAGGGCATGAAAACAGGAAAGCTTTTTTTGCTGGCGCTTCAGGATATGGGCTTTCCCGGTCCGATCTATCCGGTCAATCCAAAGGCGGAGCGCATTGATGGCCTATCTTGCTACCCGAGCGTTTCCGCTATTGACGCCCAGGTGGATTTGGCGATTGTTCTGGTGGCCAGGCAGCTGGCCCCGCAGGTAGTGGCGGAATGCGCCCAAAAAGGAGTCAAATCTGTGGTTCTGTTCACTGCGGGATACAAGGAAACCGGGACCGAAGCCGGCCGCCGTATTGAAGCCGAACTGGTAGAAACCGCCCGAAGTGGCGGAATGCGGCTTTTCGGCCCAAACTGCATGGGAATTTACGCCCCGCGATCCGGCCTTTCCTTTTTTCCGGGCCTCTCAAAAGAGGCCGGGCATTTGGGCTTGATATCACATAGCGGCTCCCTGGCCAATATCATCGGCAGGCAGGCTGAGGAGAAAGGCCTGGCCTTCAGTAAAGTGGTGAGCCTTGGAAATGAGGCAGATCTCCAATGCGCTGATTTTTTGACATATTTTGCCGATGACCCAGAAACCATGGTCATCGGGGGCTACATCGAAGGCGTAAAAGACGGGGGATACTTTCTGGACGCATTAAAGACAGCTGCTGCCAAAAAACCGGTTATTTTATGGCGCGTGGGGTTAACCCCCGAGGGCAGCCGGGCGGCTGCCTCTCATACCGGCGCGCTTGCCGGAAAAGAGAGAATATGGCAGGGGCTTATGAATCAATGCGGCGTCATATCGGTTGCCGGTTGGGCGGAATGGGTGGAGACCCTAATGGCCTTTTATCTTCTGCCCCAGGTTTCGGGGAAACGACTGGCCATTATTTCCGGGCCCGGGGGACTGGCTGTTTCAGCGGCTGAAGCCGTGGGCCGTGAGGGCCTCGAAATGGCGGGTCTGTCAAAAAGAACGGTCGATGCGCTTTCACAAACCATTCCGCCCACGGGTACCAGTCTTGCCAACCCTGTTGATGTAAGCCTTACCGCGCATATGGACATGCGGATTTTTGCCCGGACCGCCGCCCTCGTTGCGGCCGATCCAGGAGTGGATGCCGTGGTAATGATCGGCTCGGGCCTTGATGAGGACACCAACAAACAATATGCCGAGGCCATGATCAACGCCCGGAATAGTTCAGGCAAGCCTTTTCTGATTGTTGCCATTCCCGGCATGCCCCAGGAAGCCGGCAGGGTATTCTGCCGGGCCGGACTGCCGTTTTATGAGACGGCTGAGAAAGCGATTTCCGCCTATGCGAGACTAATTCATTATTACAAGGAATCCGGATAGATTGACAGTACCTTCCGGCTTTCCTATGTTTGATTATGATTTAGACGATGTCTGCCTCAGCGTGCCGGCCATTGTCTCTCAAAACGGAGTGGAACGTATTATTGGCAATAAACTGCCTGCTGCTGAACAAAAGGCCCTGGAAAAATCCGCTGCCCTTTTGAAACGATCTGTTGCGGATCTTGAGAAATCAACCCCGGATTTAACCTGAGAGGTCGGAAAAACAGGGCTTTCCCTTGTCTTATAAAAAAGCTCATGCGCTTGATCGGCGGCAGCCGCGCAGCAGAAAAAATCCGTTTGAGAGATGCTTCAGTTCTTGACATTTCTTTTAAGTGCGTTAAATTCAATTTTCTTCCGAACACTAAAATCTAAATAATACCTAACAATTTTAAACTGTTATATAGTTTTTACAATCAGATACAGGCGGATGCCAAACAAAAAATAATGACCTCGATCGATTGGATTCCAAGACAGGCAGAAAAATCTCTGGAGCGGCTGATCCCGCGAATACGGTCAAAACTCGGTCCGGAGAATGAAACCCATACACAGCTGTGGGATGCATTCGAAACCCGGCTGCGCCGGGAATGGGAGCAACTCTTCAGACTCCTGGTTCAGTTGTATGGCTGGCAGTATGATTTCTTTTACCACCTGGAGCAGATCCTGATAACAACGGCACAGGCATGGGTCGAACGCCCCGATTACCTGAAGGCCATTGATGCCGCCCATGAAGCGAATCCCCAGTGGTATCAGTCCGAGCAAATGGTCGGCGGTGTTCTGTATGTCGATTTATTCAGTGACAAACTGGCCGGCCTTCATGAACATATCGCGTATTTTAAAGAGCTGGGCCTGACCTATCTGCACCTGATGCCGATTTTTGCCGTTCCTCATGGAAACAGTGACGGCGGCTATGCGGTCAGCGATTACCGGGCCATTCATCCGGACATCGGTACCATGGAAGAACTGACGGCTCTGGCGAGGATTCTAAACGATCAGGGCATCGTGCTGGTGCTTGATTTTGTTATGAACCATACCTCGGATGAGCATGTGTGGGCCCAGCGCGCCAGGGCCGGGAACACAGATTTCGAGGAATACTACCTCATGTTCGATGACCGTCGGCTGCCGGATCAATATCAGCAGCACCTGCGCGACATTTTTCCGGATGTCCGCCGTGGGAGCTTTACCTTTGACAAGGCTTCCGGAAAATGGGTATGGACCACTTTCAACGATTTCCAGTGGGATTTAAACTATGCCAATCCGGCCGTATTCCGGGCCATGGCCGAAGAAATGTTTTTTCTGGCCAACGTTGGCGTCCGGGTGCTGCGCCTTGATGCTGTAGCCTTTATCTGGAAAAAGCTGGGCACCTCCTGTGAGAATCTTCCCGAGGCCCACATGGTGATTCAGGCATTTAACGCCCTGGCCCGGATTGCGACCCCTTCTCTCCTTTTTAAATCCGAGGCCATCGTGCATCCGGACGAGGTTATGCGCTATATTCACCCGAAGGAATGTCAACTATCCTATAATCCCCTATTAATGGCGCTATTGTGGGAAGCACTGGCCACCCGCAGAGTCAATCTTCTGACCCACGCCATGAAAAAGCGCATCCGGATTCACCCGGAATGTGCCTGGGTCAATTATTTACGCTGCCACGATGACATCGGCTGGACCTTTGATGATATCGACGCCTGGGAGGTAGACATTGATCCCAAAGGCCACCGTCAGTTCTTAAATGATTTCTATACCGGCCGGTTTCCCGGCTCGTTTGCCCGAGGCGTGCCGTTCCAGTACAATCCCGACACCGGGGATCTGCGGATTTCCGGAACTCTTGCCTCGCTTGCCGGCCTGGAGCTGGCACTTGAGAAAAAAGATCCGGATCTGGTAGAAGCAGCGGTGGCTCGCATCAACCTGCTGCGCAGCATTATGATAAGCGTCGGGGGGATACCGCTGATCTACCTGGGGGATGAATGGGGCATGCTAAACGACTACACCTATCTTTCCGACCCCGGCAAAGCCAGCGACAGCCGTTGGGTTCACCGCTCCCGCCAGCGTTGGCACAGCCCTGACCGGGAGAGCCTGACCGATGGCGAGGCCATCCAGTGGCGGTTTTTCAATGAGCTTGTCCAGTTGATTGCCCTTCGAAAAGAACTGCCCGCGCTTAGAAACGGGAATATGGAGGTCATTGATACAGGCCACCCCCACTTGTTCGGCTATGTTCGGCAATATCAAAACCAGAAACTGGTGATCATCAACAATTTCTCAGAGTATCCCCAGATCCTCTCCCAGGCGCCAATCAATCGGGCCACTGCGGCGACCCGGTTCACGGACAGGATCACAGGAACTTCCCTTAACAACGGAAACGGCTTGAAGCTGGCGCCGCATCAGTTTGTATGGCTAGAGTGTGTTTGATTGTCTATTATTGAATATATTCCATAATGGTATGTTATTATAATAATGAAAGTATGCACAATAATCCAAAAGGCCTAACCTGCAAAAGAATGAAAAAGGTATGAAACCAAAGCAACCTTCCTATGATGAGTTGGAATCCATATTAAATGATGCCGAAGCGGTCAGTCGGGATTTGAAGCAGAAAGAAAGATGGAAGCGCTTTCCCGCAGGAGGTTTCTTTGACCGCACTGGACGACGGCGGGCTTATCTGTGTGGTACAGGACACCACCATCCGCAAACAGGCCGAGGAAGAGCGCGAAAAGCTTCAGGCACAACTAAACCAGGCCCAAAAAATGGAGTCGGTTGGGCGGTTGGCCGGCGGCGTAGCTCATGATTACAACAACAAGCTTTACGTTGTCATGAGGTACACGGAATTAGCCATGGACAAAATCGCTCCAAACGACCCACTGCAGGAGGATTTAAAAGAGATTTACAACGCGGCCCGACGCTCCGCTGACATCACCCGGCAGCTTTTGGCCTTTGCCCGCAAAAAGACTATCCATCGCGAGGTGCTTCAACTGAACGAGACCGTGGCGGGAATGCTTAAAATGCTTCGCCATCTCATTGGCGAAGACATTGATCTTGTCTGGCTTCCGGGCCAGGACCTGGACCCCATTAAAGTGGACTCGGCCCAATTAGACCAGATTTTGGCCAACCTGTGCGTCAACGCCCGGGATGCGATTGACGGCATTGGAAAAATCACCATTGAAACCGAAAACGCCCGACTGGACAAGACTTATTCGGCCGATCGTCCTGGATTCACGCCCGGCGATTTCGTTATGCTGGCCGTGAGCGATGATGGCTGCGGCATGGACAAAGCGGTGCTGGAGCAAGTTTTTGAGCCATTTTTCACCACAAAAGGCGTGGGGGAGGGCACTGGACTTGGTCTTGCTACAGTTTACGGTATTGTAAACAAAACGAAGGGTTTATCGATGCCTACAGCGAACCGGGCAAAGGGACAACCTTCCGGATTTATCTGCCGCGCCATGTCGCGGAATTTAGGCAATTTGAAGCGCACGAGGTAACTGAAACCCCATTGGCCACCGGGGAAACCGTGCTGATCGTCGAAGATGAAGCGCCCATTCTGAAAATAGCCAAAACCATTCTTGAACGTCTGGGCTACAACGTGCTAGATGCAACCACACCGGGCCGGGAATTAACTCTGGCTGAAAACCATGCGGGCGAGATTCACATCCTCATAACTGACGTCATAATGCCGGAAATGAACGGCAAGGGACTGGCCGATCAACTGAACGGCCTTTATCCCGATCTCAAAGTTCTGTTCATGTCCGGCTATACCGCCGATGGGACGCCCATCGGGGATTTCTGGATGAAGGCGTGAATTTCATTCAGAAACCTTTCTCCATGAAGGATCTGGCATTAAAGGTGCGTCAGGCGTTGGATGAGTAAAAATGAAACCGATCATGATTTAATTCATTCATCCTTCTCCAGGATATTGATATTGCTTGCATAACGGCCCACCGTCCCATCATCAACGCAGTTGTCGAGTTCGGCATCGCTAGCCTCACTCAGATTTTTTAACGCATCCAGGGGACAAACAAATTCATTGCCCTTGCCGTCTTTTACCCGCACATAAACATCTTTTTTGAATTCTGACATGTTTCACTCCTTTTGGATAATCGTTTTGTTTCTGCAAGTTCTTCTCAAGCAGATTCCGTCATTTTTCAAATTTTGCCCATATAGGTTCTATCGCGTATCCTTTGCCATGAAAAAAAATAGTATTGTATTTTAAAATTACAAATTAAAAATTATCCAAAAAACTTCTGCTAAAACAAACCCAAGCCGGAAAACCTAACTTTTAGTTGGTTTTATAAATTGACGGACGAGCCAAGAAATTGCGTTACATGAAAAATGGCACTGCGGCAATAAAACCGTTTTTTTGAAGCCTTAAGCAGTTAATTTTTTCATAAGCAAAAGTTGTATCAGAAAAATTCACAGTTATTTTTATTTTATAGGTTTTGATTTTAAATTGCTATCACTGTAACCGGGCGATCAGGCCTACTTTAATCCTCAATAAATCACGCGAAAGGAGAAAACCCATGGCGGATGAAACGACGACCATTGGATCGAGACAGCAATTTGTTTGGGTAAAGGACAAATCTGGAAATGAATATGCATGTCCTGTAAATGTGTTGAAAAAACCAGAAGATATGAGCGATGATGAAAAAAATGCCTGCGTGGATGATGCCTCTGTGCTTCAACCTTACGCCGGGGGATAGGATACAATATTAACCTAAGACGCTGTCCTCTTTATTTCAGCATTTAAAATGTGGTATTAACCATATAACATGCCGGTTGCCGCATCAATTCAGCAACCGGTTTTTTCTAATGAGATCTGCCCAGGCTCAAATAATGCCGGCAAATGATCAACGGAGGAGGAACCCCCCAGGGACCAAACATCGCCATTCCATAAGCCAGGCGCAGCATCTGGATATCAAAAGCCCATAGATCCGATCTTCCTTGCCCCACTAGGGCTCAAGGCCGCTTGCTTGGCTTTGACCGGCAAGCTCGCCCTTAAATCACAAGGAGAACAACCGCTTGGCAAGGGAAGTCAGGCTGCGAAAAGCAGCCGGTTGCCAGAAAAGATTTCGGCCGGCATAGACGCATTGAAGGGCATGGACGACCGGCCCTTTCTCAGGCAGGGCATATCCTGCATCAATGGTTTCTATATGAAAGTAAAGCTTGCGCTCTGTCGCATCCCACGGCTTAAGGCCCGCCTCTTAAAGGCTGGTGACAAACTCACCGATCGCCGTATCCGGCGGCACATGAATGTCGATCCACGCTTCGCAACGATCCGGCGCGATGAAACCGAATGGACTGCTGTAGAGATCCCTTAAATTGTAGACAATATCCGGATAGCTCTCTCTCAGGAAGCACGAAATCCGCAGCATCATCTGAAGAAGGATTTCAATGGTTGTACCCAAGGCAAATCCAATAATGCGTCCTTCATGCTCGGCCACCAGGCAGAATTCCGTTAAAAATAAAGGGGAGATTGTTTGATGCATCCATGTTATAATAAATTAATTTTTATTCTTATAAAAACCCAGTGAAGAGCATAGGCAAAGCTTAAATGGACAGCCGGTTTCAAACAGAAGAGTCGAAGAACAAGGAAGACCAGAAAAAAAACCAGCAGAAAAAGCGGACTGACGAACCGGACAAAATAGCCTTTACTCATTTTGGGCTGCCTGATGAATTGATGCAGGCCATCAATGAACTGGGGTTTACCGATTGCACCCCCATACAGGCGGAAATCCTTCCCAGCACGCTGGCCGGCCGGGATGCCTTTGCCCAGGCCCAGACCGGGACCGGAAAAACTGCGGCATTTTTGATTTCAATTATCACCTATTTGTTAAACAAGCCCCTCCGCGAAAAGCCAACTCCCGGCACTCCGCGGGTGTTAATTCTCGCTCCCACCCGGGAGTTGGTGATGCAGGTCACGGATGAAGCACAGCAGCTTGCCGCACATTGTGATTTAAACATAATTCCAGTTTTCGGCGGAATGGATCTAAGGCAGCAGCAGAAACAGCTAAACAGCCGGGCGACAGATATCATCGTCGCCACTCCGGGCCGCCTGCTCGATTTCTGCAGACGCCGTACCCTTCGTCTGAAAAAGGTTGAAATTCTTGTTATTGACGAAGCCGACCGAATGCTTGACATGGGATTTATTCCGGATGTACGGCAAATTATTTACGCCACCCCTCAAAAAGGGAGCCGACAGACCTTGCTTTTCAGTGCCACCCTCAGTGAAGACATTACCCGCCTGGCTGCCAGCTGGACCCGGAACCCGGTCCATGTGGCCATCGAACCCGAACAGGTGGCTGTAGAGTCTGTTGACCAAATCGTCTACATCGTGACCAGCCGGGACAAGTTTGCCCTTCTTTACAACATTATCGTGCAGCAGGCGTTAAGTCGGGTGCTGGTATTCTGCAACCGCAAGGACACCGTCAAACGCCTGGCCGAAAAGCTGAATCGTTACCGCATCAAAAGTGAGTTGCTCACGGGGGATGTGCCCCAGCAGAAACGCATCAAGCGGCTTGCCGCTTTCAAGTCCGGTAAAATTCGGGTGTTGGTGGCAACCGATGTGGTTGCCCGGGGTATCCATATCGAGGCAATGGATCACGTGATCAACTTTAATCTGCCCCATGACCCTGAAGATTATGTACACCGCATCGGCCGGACCGGCCGTGCGGGAGCAGCAGGCACTTCGATCAGCTTTGCGGATGAGGAGGATTCCTTTTATATCCCGGATATCGAAGCGTTCATGGGCATGGAACTCGCCTGCACGGAGCCTGCGGATAGCTGGCGCGTTCTGCCCGAAAC
>JAGYOT010000359.1 GCA_018399455.1 Desulfobacterales bacterium | reverse complement strand
TTTCCATGAAAACTCGAATCACAGAACTCTTTAATATTGAAAAGCCCATCATTCAAGGCGGCATGCACTACGTAGGGTTTGCGGAACTGGCCTCAGCCGTTTCAAATGCCGGAGGACTTGGCATCATTACCGGGCTTACCCAGAAGACTCCCGGAGCACTTGCCAAAGAAATCGCCCGTTGTCGTGAGATGACGGAAAAACCTTTCGGAGTGAACCTGACTTTTCTGCCAACAGTCCAGGCCCCGGATTATCCCGGTTATGTCGACGCCATCATTGAAGGCGGTGTGAACGTTGTTGAAACCGCAGGCCGCAATCCCCAGGAGTATCTGCCTAAACTAAAAGACGCCGGCGTCCGGGTGATTCATAAGTGCACCGCGGTTCGCCACGCCTTAAAGGCGCAAAAAATAGGATGTGATGCTGTCTCTGTTGACGGTTTTGAATGCGGAGGGCATCCGGGCGAAGACGACATTCCAAACATGATCCTTCTGCCGCGGGCGGCAGAAGAACTCGAAATCCCCTTTGTTGCCTCCGGCGGCATGGCAGACGGACGAAGCCTCGTTGCCGCTCTGGCCATGGGAGCAGAGGGCATCAACATGGGCACCCGGTTTATTGCAACCAAGGAGGCGCCCGTGCATGACAATGTCAAGCAGGCGATTGTCAAAGCCACTGAGCTTGACACCCGGCTGGTGATGCGGCCGCTTCGAAATACCGAACGGGTCCTTAACAACCCAGCGGTGGAGCGCCTGCTGGATAAGGAGGCCAGGCTCGGCACCAAACTCCGGTTCGAGGATATCATCGACGAGGTGGCCGGGGTGTATCCAAAAATTATGACGGAAGGCGACATGAATGCCGGCGTCTGGTCCTGCGGCATGGTGGCCGGCCTGATCCATGACATCCCGACTTGCCGGGAGCTCCTTGACCGGATTATGGCGGAGGCAGAAAGCTTGATCCGCAGCCGCCTGACGGGGATGCTGTAGGGGAAGGTCCTTATCCCGGCTCAGGAGATAAAAACGGCATTGATGCAAATTTTTATGACGAAAATGAATTAAATGGCTTACCATTCAACTGTCAGTACCGGACTGGAAAGTCTGGACACAATCATTGACCACCTGCGAAGGGGCGACAATGTTGTCTGGCAGGTTGACGAAATAGACGACTATCAACGCCTTGTAACACCTTTTGTCAACAGTGCCCTGGCCGGAGGCGAGCGGGTTGTTTACATGAGGTTTGCCCGCCATGCGCCCCTTCTTGAAAAGGCAGACCGGGTTTCCATATATCATCTGTCCCTTGAGAGCGGATTTGAAACGTTTTCCGCACAGGTGCACAGCATCATTACCCAGGAGGGCCGGGACGTCTGTTATGTGTTTGACTCTCTGTCCGAGTTGCTGCATGTCTGGGCAACTGACTTAATGATCGGCGATTTTTTTTTCATCACCTGCCCTTATCTTTACGAATTAAATACCGTCGCCTACTTTGCCATCCGTCGTCACCGGCATTCTTTTAAAGCCATTGCCCGCATCAGGGAAATAACCCAGGTCCTTGTGGATGTGTATCGATATGAAGGGCGGATGTGCATCCATCCGGTCAAGGTCAAGCACCGGTATTCGCCTACCATGTTTTTCCCTCATATTATGGAAAAACAAAAACTGGTACCAATTATCGACAGTGTGGATGCGACCCGGATGTTTTCTGATCTTTCCCGGAACAGCGCCGCTTCAGCCCAGCGGCACCTTGACTACTGGGACCGTCTGTTCATTGAGGCCAAGGAACTGCTTGAATCCGGAGCTCCTCCCGGCGAGAAGGCGGACATGGTCGAGCAGCTGAGCCGCCTGATGCTCTCCCGCAACAGACGGCTGCTTTCTCTGATCAGGCATTATCTGTCCCTTAACGATCTTCTCTGGGTCAAGGAACGTCTGATCGGCACTGGATTTATCGGGGGTAAATCCGTCGGGATGCTGCTTTCCAGGAAGATTTTAATGCGGGATGCCACGTTTAACTGGCAGGACGTCCTTGAACCGCATGATTCCTTTTATATCGGCTCCGATGTTTTTTATTCCTATATTGTTCAAAACGGCTGGGGGAAGCTTTTTATGGCTCATAAAACCCGGGAGGGCTATTTTTCCAAAGCCGCAGAGCTGAAAAACAAATTCCTCCATGGGCTTTTTGCAGAGGAGATTACGGAAAAATTCCAACTGATGCTGGAGTATTTCGGCCAATCGCCAATTATTGTACGCTCCAGCAGCCTTCTGGAGGATGACTACGGCAGCGCCTTTGCCGGCAAGTACGAAAGTTTCTTTTGCGTCAATCAGGGCTCTCCGGAAAAGCGGTACGAAAATTTTATCGCCGCAGTACGTCAGATTTATGCCAGCACCATGGGCAGAGACGCTCTTTCCTATAGACGGCAACGGGGCCTTGAAAAAAACGATGAGCAAATGGCGCTCCTGGTTCAGCGGGTCTCCGGGGCTTATCACAAACACTATTTTTTCCCTGAAATGGCCGGCGTCGGGCTTTCCCGCAATCCGTTCACCTGGCAGAAAGACATGGACGCCAATGCCGGAATGGTCCGGCTGGTATTGGGTTTGGGCACACGCGCCGTGGATCGTGTGGAAAACGATTATCCACGAATTATCGCCATAGACAACCCACTCGCAAAGCCTCTGGCCGGAATCATGGATTTCCGAAAATTTTCACAGCACTTTGTGGATTTGCTGAACCTGGAAGAGAACCAGCTGCAAACGCTCAATCTCGGGGAACTGCTCAAAAACGAGCTGATTCCCCATATTGATCTGGTCGGCATCCGGGATACCGAGGCCGCCAGACAGATGAGGCAGATGGGCCGGCCGGCCGGAGATTACTGGATTATCACATTTGACCCTTTTCTTCGGGCAACACGTTTTACCGCTTTAATGGCGGACATGCTGAAAAAGCTTGAAACGGCGTATCAAAATCCGGTGGATATTGAATTCACGGCGAATTTTAACAAGGCCGGGGAGCTCCGCATCAATCTTCTGCAGTGCCGGCCCTTCCAAACCATCGGGGATTTCAACCAAACCGCGATGCCCGAAACGATCCGCGATGAACAGACTGTTATCCGGATAGAAGGCAATTTTATGGGGGGCAATATCGTACAACCAATTTCAAGAATTATCTTTGTCAACCCCCAGGCCTATGCTGCGCTTTCCCCGCCTGATAAATTCAGCATCGCCAGATTGGTCGGAAAGCTGAACCGGTTCCTGGAAAACA
>JAGYOT010000358.1 GCA_018399455.1 Desulfobacterales bacterium | reverse complement strand
TATACGAAGCCCTCATCCCTTGGTGCCTGCCCTACCACGACGACCTGGCCCCGTCCTTGCTGCGGGTTTTGGAAACTGGGACCGTATGACATTCAATCCCACGCTCCTCAAATCCAAATTCAAAGAGCTGCTCAATCAACTCCCCTATCTACCCCGGGCCGTCGCCCTCGTCTGGCAGGCCGCCCGCCCGTGGACGCTGGCCTGGCTGGCCCTGCTGTTGGGCCAGGGATTGTTGCCCATCGCCACCGTCTATCTCAGCCGCGCGCTGGTGGACAGCCTGGTGGCGGCCCTCAATGGGGGGGCGCTCCAACCCGCGCTGACTTTTGTGGGGCTGCTGGCCCTGGCCCTGCTGGCGGGCGAAATCCTGGGCAGCCTCTCCACCTGGGTGCGCATTGCCCAGGGCGAGCGGGTCAGCAACCACATCTACGGCATGATCCACACCCAGGCCCTGAGCCTGGACCTGGCCTTTTTCGAGACGCCCGCCTTTTACGATCAGCTCCACCGGGCGCGCGTGGACGCCCTCAACCGCCCGGCGGCGCTGCTGGAAAACCTGGGCGCCTTGGCCCAGAACGGCATCACACTGGTCGCGATGGCGGCGGTGCTGCTCTCCTTTAGCCCCTGGATCCCTTTACTGCTGCTGGTCAGCACATTGCCGGCCCTGTTCGTGGTGGCTCGCACCACGCTGCGCTTTCACCGCTGGCGGCTCAAGAACACGGTTAACGAGCGCCGCGCGCGTTATTACGATTGGCAGATCACGTGGCACGAGTCGGCCGCCGAGCTGCGGCTATTCGCGCTGGGCGACCACTTCAAAGCCGCGTTTCAATCCCTGCGCGCCAGGCTCGCGTCCGAGCGCGTGCGGCTCGCGCGCGATCAGGCTTTCGCGGAGATGGCGGCCGGCGGCGTCGCGCTCCTCTCGATGGGCGCGGCGCTGGGCTGGATGGTCTGGCAGACGGTCCGGGGCCTGGCCTCCCTGGGCGATTTGACCCTTTTTTACCAGGCTTTCAGCCAGGGGCAGCGGCTGCTGCGTTCTCTGCTGGCCAACGGCGGCGAAATCTATCGCAACCTCTTCTTTCTTGAAAACCTGTTCGAGTTTCTGGCCCTAGAACCCCATGTGACCGATCCCCATGAGGAAACGTCCCGGCCGGCGGGCGTCCGGGGGAATATCCGTATCGAAAACGTCCGTTTTCAATATCCAGATAGCGTGCGTGTGGCCCTGGACGGCTTCAATTTGACCCTGCCCGCCGGCCAGATTGTGGCCTTGGTGGGTGAAAACGGCGGGGGCAAGAGTACGCTGATCAAGCTGCTGTGCCGCTTCTACGATCCCCAATGCGGGCGCATCACGTTTGATGGCACGGACGCGCGCGAGTTAGCGCTGGCGGAGCTGCGCCGCCAGATCACGGTCTTGTTCCAGGAGCCTGTCCACTACCACGAGCGAGTGAGCGATAATATCGGATACGGCGATCTCGAGGCGAAACCCAGCCTTGAGCAGATCAAGGCCGCCGCCCGCGCCGCCGGGGCCGATAGCGCTATCCGCACTTTGTCCCAGGGCTACCAGACCGTGCTGGGCAAATGGTTCGGCGGGGCTGAGTTGAGCGTCGGCGAGTGGCAACGGGTGGCCCTGGCGCGCGCCTTCCTGCGCCAGGCGTCCCTTGTCATTCTGGACGAACCCACCAGCGCCATGGATTCCTGGGCAGAGGCCGACTGGCTCGCCCGTTTCCGCGACCTGGTGGACGGGCGCACCGCCCTGATAGTCACCCACCGCTTTACCACCGCTATGCAGGCCGACGTGATCCACGTGATGGCGGCGGGGCGCCTGGTCGAATCCGGCAGCCACGCGGAGCTGATGGCCCTCGGCGGACGCTACGCCCAATCGTGGCTGCAGCAGACGCGGGAGGCTCGTTAAAGGAGAAATGTATGGAACGCGCGAAACTGATTGACCCCTTGTTGGATAGCCTGCACCTGAATGTCAATCCCCTCGACGGCGATAGGCTGACAGCACTGGCCGAGACGGATTGGGCAGCGCTGGTCGCGCTGGCGACAGAACAAAAGGTCTGCCCATTACTCTACCAGCGGCTCAAATCCCGTGGCTTGGACTCCGTTGTGCCGGACACGACCATGCAAGCGCTGCAGGATTTCTATTTCAAAAACGCGGCGCGCAATCTGCGCCTGTGCAACGAATTAAAGCACATCGTCGAGACCCTGAGCGCCGATGGTGTCTCGCCCGCGGGAGAGACCATCTCAGTGATTGTCCTCAAGGGGCTGCACCTGGCGACCCAAGTGTATGACAATATCGCGTTGCGCCAGATGGGGGACCTCGACCTCCTGGTACCTGAAGAACACCTGGGCAGAACCGCCGACGCGCTGGTCGCGTCAGGCTACGGGCCAGCAAAACCATACTCGATTGACGTGGATGTGGCGGTCAGTCGGCATTTGACGGCTTTCATCAAATCGGAGATTGGCGAAGTGGAAGTCCACTGGACGCTCACCGAGCCCAACCAACCTTACACCATCGCCGTGGATGCACTTTGGGCGCGGGCCATCCCTCTTCAAATCGCCGGCGTGGACGTGCTGGGACTGGGTCTCGATGATTTATTGCTGCACCTCTGCCTCCACACCTCCTACCAGCACCAATTCGCTTTTGGCCTGCGTCCTTCCTGCGACATCGCGTACCTCATCCAGCGCCACGGCGCGGCGCTCGATTGGCGAGCGGTGCAGCAGCGCGCTGAGACGTGGGGCTGGGAGCGAGGCGTTTACCTGGCCTTACGGCTGGCGAAAGAATTGGTGGGCGCAGCGGTTCCAGACGAGGTGTTACGCCAGCTCGAGCCACCGGCCTTTGAGGAAGCGATAGTTGCCACGGCGAAAAATCAGATATTTGCCGATAGGGCAGCGACGCGAGCGGTGCCTCGCAACCTGGCACAATTGATGGGACGAAATAATCTCTGGGCCAGCCTGCGAGACTTTGCTCGCAGCGTCTTTATCCCAAAAGTCGTGCTGGCAAAAAAGTACCCGGTATCCCCTAACTCACCAAAGATCTATTTGTATTACCCGGTGCGTTTCAAAGATGTCCTCGTCCGGCATGGCCGCACGGCCTGGAGAATACTTTGGAAGGATCCGGAGATTGCACCCCTGACAAAACGGACGCGTGACCTGTTGGAATGGTTGTCTCAGTAAATCCAATTTTCAGACCTCGGAGGTCTGGGACGATGATTTTGCGTCAAAATTGTCTCGACCAAGCCCTGTTTCGCTGTGACAATCCAAAT
>JAGYOT010000357.1 GCA_018399455.1 Desulfobacterales bacterium | reverse complement strand
TCTGGTAAAAAACCGGAAAGAGATCCGAGCGGTTTAATTCACCGGCGGTATGGATGGTAACCGAACCGCCGACGCCGGTATTCAATAGATAGTTAATGTCAAGAAGCTCAGCAAGGGTTTGAATAACCTCGGCAAGATCGGCGCTGTCAAAGTTTAAAACAATACTTTCCTGTTCCCCATCCCCTGACAGCCGCTCTTGCTCTGCCTTATCACGTCCGAGTGTCTGCACATCTTCTTCATCAGGGCCATTTAAAGATCGATTCGGACTTTCGACTTTATCTTCTGCCGATTCCTGCACATCTCCTGAACTTTTCAGCCCTTCTATTTGATCCGCTGAAGAAGGAATTTCTTTTTCACCCTTGGCCGGCTTCGCGTTTTTATCAGCAGCGGCCTCCTCTGCAGCCCCAGCTTTACCTCCAGGTGCGGGTTTTGGGGTTTTTTCCGTTCTAATTTCCGACGAATCCGGCTTTTCCGGCTTCATTGCGGCACCGGATTGTCCGCCCTTTTCTGCAAAAGCCGATGATGTTTTGCCGATACAGCCTATGGCAAAAAACAACAACAAAACAGCAGCCCCGATCGTGAACACCTTCAACCCTCGTAATGCTCTCATTCCTGGCCTCATTTTATCCTTCGCTTAATCTTTCCAAACGGTGTACTTATTGTCTCATACTCGGCTTCCTTAGACCCTGAATCGCTGGACGCAGAAGACGTGGAATGCTTTTTTGACCCCCTGCCGGCGGTCCCTCTATCCGAGCCCGATGAGCCGGATACGGATGAGGATGTTTTCGAACTGTGCCCACCGCTGACAACCGTCGGCCCCCCTTTTTTATCCGGCTGACCCCGCGGCTTCCGATCCTTTTTTTCCATTAATGAAATCTGATATTTTTGACCGCCGTCATCTAAAACAACCCCCTTTGGATTGATTGCCTCGACTTTGAGATTGGCAAGCGCCTGCCCCTCCTTAATCCACTGGTATTCCCCCTCGCCCAGTTTTCCGCCGGGATTATTGATAAGCGCAGTCTTTTTTCCCCTTGTGATAACCACCCCGTAAAGTACTACCCTCTCACCAGAGATCCTTACATCCGGCTCCTCCGGCACCTCCGGCTCAGGCGGCGCTTCGTCCCCGGAATCCTCTGAAGGGACATACTCCTCCCGCTTCGGCGAAAAAAGGTTTTGATCAACCAGCAGATCATATTTCTGCTCGGCAAAAAGCACCGTTTGCGATTTTTTAAGCTCTTGCGCGCCGCCCCCGCTGCTCTTAGAATCCATACCTGGAATCTCTTTTAGCTCCCTAAGCCATGCATCCCAGGCACTAATCCCTGCAAACACGAGCACGCCTGCCATCAAAATATTTACAAGCCATATCCTGCTACCCATGCGCGATTTCCAATCTATCCCGTTTTTTCCGGGCTGCCGCTGCCGGCCATCACCCCTTCCACTGTCATGGTGGTGCGGATTTTCCCGGGGATCCGCTCTGCCTTGGAATCCACCCGCAGCTCCCTTATGATTAAAAGCCGGGGGGCGGACTCAATCTGAAACAACAGGTTTTTCAACTGCCGTATGTTAGAATTGATCACAAACCTTACCGGAACCAGGGTATAGCTGGAGCCCTCCTCCTGCCTGGCGGACATCACCCGCATGCTGTCAATTTCAATGGCTTCGGCACCGGCCACCTGTTTAATAAACTCCTGTAAATTAACGGCCGCCAGCGAAGGCGTATTACCCGTTAAAAGGCTTTTCTCAAGCGTCCTCAACCTTTTTTCCAGGGCTTCTTTCGTCCTTTGCAGGCCCCTTTTTTTTGCTATGGTTGCCTGATATTTATGAATCTGCGCCTGCTTTACGGCGAGTTCCTCCTCGACGGAAAACGCTTCTATCAATACCGGATAAAACCGATATACCACCCCGCACGCCAGCAGGATTGCACCGGCTATCAGGATATATTTTCGCTCTCGGGTCAGTTCCATACGCCCCCGTCTACTCGGTTTTTCATTCTTCACGGTTAACTTTAAGGCCGATTCGAAAGACTTCCCTCTTATCCCTGGTTTTCCGGATGGTTGAGAGAAATTTAACGTCCTGAAAAAACGGGACGCCCTCAAGCACCGGTATCAGGTCCGACGCGGACTCAGCAGTGCCGTATATCGTGATTTCATTGTCGGATAGCCTGAAGTCCTCAATCCACGCGGTTTCGGGGACACGCAGGGTCATCTCCATCAGCACGTTGACCACGTAGGCGTTGCCCGGCCGAAGCGACTCCAGCCGATGAACACGCGATTTAAGCCGCTCGATGTCCCCACGGAGCTGCTCAATCTCGCGCGCTTCGACCCGCAGCTCGACAATTTTTTGATCCAGATAATTCATCCAGGCCTGATGTTTCGCCAGAACCCCTACACCCCAAAGAATCACGGCCAGAACAAGACATCCGGCCAGCCCGTACATAACATAAAATGGCGTTTTGTTCGGTTTTTTGCGCATTTCCGCCGGCATGAGGTTAATCTGGACGGCCGCACCGCCAAACGCCTGAAGCGCCAAACCATATGCAGGGATGTATTCACTCGAGGGCAAGTTGAAGGCGACAGGCTTTGCGCCCCGGTAAGCCCCCGGCCCGGCCGACTCAAGCTGACGCGCAACCCTTTGGTCCGCATCCAACGCATGCAAATAAACAGGCACCTGTTCCTCCGGCGTACCAAATCGATTCAGAAGCGCCTTTACCTGCTGGATTCGATTCTCCTCAGCCCCTTCGCCTTCGCCGGAGGGTAGCGTTTTTGCATATACGAGGCTTTGCTTACGGATCACCGCGAGGTCCAACCGTTGTCCGGCTGCAAAGGCCACGATTCGGAAGGATCCATTGCTTTTTTCAGCCTGAATAAACGAATTGGCGATGCCTGCACACGAGGGGCTTATTCCGGAGGCCGTAAGATCCAGCGCCGCCGCTACCTGAAGGCAGGGCTCCATATCCGCCTGTCTTATGACCACAAGGAAAACCTTAATCACCTCCCGCTCCCTGTCCTCCTCGATCACCTGGAAATCATAATAAACCTCCGATCCCGAAAGAGGGACGTATTTCTCTATTTCATAGGCCAGCGTGGTGGCAAGATTCTCCTTCACCGCCAGGGGAAGCTCAATCTCCCTGAAAATCATCCGCTCGGTTGGGATCCCGATAAAGATGTCTGCAGCGGAAATCCGGTTATCTTTGAGAAACTCATTGATGAAGCCGGATATATCCTCGGTTTTTTCTTTTAATCGCTTGTCCGCATCCAGCAGGCACT
>JAGYOT010000356.1 GCA_018399455.1 Desulfobacterales bacterium | reverse complement strand
AAAAAAACATAAATCAGGTTGAAAAATATTTTTAAAACGGTAAAATTAGAGTAATAGAAAAGAGTGAACGTTCGTTTTATTTTTTAAACAATCGAGAAGGAGACAGGCAATGCCTGAAGAAGTTTATCCCGGAGTTTACCGAATCAAGATTCCGCTGCCCAAAAGTCCGCTGAAGTATCTCAATTCCTATGTTATCAGGGACGATCAACGCAATCTGGTCGTGGACACGGGCCTAAACCGCGACGTATGCAGGCAGGCCATGATGGACGGCCTTAGTGCTCTAAATATTGATTTGGAATCCGTGGATCTTTTTATCACCCACATGCATGCCGACCATTTCGGCCTGGTCAGCCAGATGACCACGGATAACACCGTCGTCTATTTCAACAAGCCGGACAGCGAACTGATCGAAAACTGGCAGGGCTTTGATCCCATGATCCGGTATGGCGCCAGAAACGGATTCCCGGAAACGGAGCTGAGGCAGGCCCTGGAACAGCATCCCGGATTTAAATACGGCACGGGCTGGACACCGGGATTAAGCCTTATCAATGACGGCGATGTCCTGAAGTACGGGAATTATGAGTTTACCTGCATCCAGACCCCGGGCCATACCCAGGGACACACCTGTCTGTATAATGCCGACAACCGCTTTCTGATTTCCGGGGATCACATGCTCTATGATATTACGCCCAATATCCAGTGCTGGGCAGAGGATGCCAACCCCCTTAAGGATTACATGGACAGTCTTGATAAAATCCGCCCGCTTCAGGTTGAGCGCGTACTGCCGGGCCATCGCCGTCTTTTTGAAAACTTCAGGGGCCGGGTCGATGAGTTAAAACAGCATCACCTGGACCGGCTGGAAGAGGTTGCCGCGATTCTTTCCGGGCCCGCCCCTCAAAGCGCATATGAAGTAGCCTCAAAAATGAGCTGGGACATTGCAGCCAAAAACTGGGAGGCATTTCCGGTCGCCCAGAAATGGTTTGCCACCGGCGAGGCCATCGCTCATCTGAGGCTGCTGGAAAGGGAAAACCGGATCCGGCGGGAAAAAGAGACGCCGGTCATTGCCTTTGCGCCCGCCTGAACCTGCGGAAATGCCCGGGAAAGACTGATTTCAACCCAACCCGGCACCTTCCGGGGTCGTCGGTTTTGGAAAGGACAAGACCCGTTGACTGAACAAAGGAAAAAGACAATGGTGGATATTATCGAACGCGCGCTGAAACGAAGACAGCGTGCACTGAGCGAACATGAAGCCAAAACGCTTCTCTCAGCCTACGGCATCCCGGTAACCCGTGAAGTGCTGGCTCCGGACCCGCAGGGGGCCGCGGCGGCCGCGGCTGAGATAGGATTTCCAGTGGTCCTCAAAGGTTCTGGTGCCGAGTTGATGCACAAGAGTGAGGCCGGTGCGGTGTTTGTCAATATTGACGGCGAAGCCCAGCTTTCAAAGGCTTTCAAGCAAATCCAGGAGCGGATGGGAGACGCCTTTGAGGGGGTTCTTGTCCAGGAGATGGTTGCCGGCAAACGCGAACTGGTAGTGGGCCTTCACCGGGAGCCCCAGTTCGGTCCCTGTGTGATGCTGGGTATCGGCGGTGTCTTAACCGAAATCCTGAACGACACCAGCTTTCGCATTGCCCCCTTTGATGCCAGTGAGGCCGTGGACATGGCCGATGAGCTGCGGGGGAAAAAGATTTTTCAGGCCTTCCGGGGTGAGGCGGCAGTGGATATGCAAAGCCTCTGCCTCTGCCTGACAGCAGTAGGCCGCATCGGAGAGGAACAGCCGGCCATCTCTGAAATCGACATCAACCCCCTGATCATAACACCCCAGGGCGGCTTAAAGGCTGCGGACGCCCTGATTGTTCTAAAGGAAGCCGATCATGACACAAA
Organism: Desulfobacterales bacterium; assembly: GCA_018399455.1. Classification (GTDB taxonomy): domain Bacteria; phylum Desulfobacterota; class Desulfobacteria; order Desulfobacterales; family Desulfosalsimonadaceae; genus M55B175. The sequence goes on along the minus strand of JAGYOT010000356.1, from coordinate 1,388 downwards.
CCATTGAAAATTCGCCCCTTTACGAGATTGCCTATCCAAAAAGCATTGCCATGTTCGGGGCATCCAACCGGTTGACCATGGGCACCGGCATTCTCTACTCAATTCAGCAAATGGGCTACGAAGGGCGCATCTATCCGGTTCATCCCAGCGAAACGAGTGTGCGGGGCTATACCGCCTACCCCTCTGTATTGGATCTGCCGGAAGTACCGGATCTCGCCTTTATCGTGCTGCCCACCCATCTGGTGCCCGAGGTGATGGAGGCCTGCGGCCGAAAGGGCATCCGCCGGGCTATTATCGTGTCCGGCGGTTTTCGGGAAATCGGCGGCGAGGGCGCCGGGCTGGAGGAAAAGCTTGTAGCAGCAGCCGACAAATACGGGATCAGGTTTCTTGGCCCCAACTGTATCGGCGTAGTCAACACCCATCTCAAGCTCAACGCCACGTTTCTCCCCTGTGAACATGAGCCCGGATTCATCGGGATGGCGTCCCAGAGCGGCAGCTTTATCACGCAAATGTTTGCCTACCTGGCCCGCTTCCGCCTCAACTTTTCCACCGGCTTTAGCGTGGGCAACGAGGCCAATATCGATATCGTGGAGTGCATGGAGTACCTGGCTGAATGTCCCAACACCCGGGTTATCGGCCTTTATCTTGAAACGATTCGCAGAGGCCGGGCTTTTATCGAAGCAGCCCGCCGGATCGTACCGAAAAAACCCATAGTGGCTTATTATGCAGGCGGGACCGAGGCGGGCCGAAGGGCGGGCCTGTCCCATACCGGGGCCCTTGCAGGCGAAGACGGGGTCTATGACGGCGTCTTCCGGCAAAGCGGAGTCATTCGGGCGGCCTCCATTGAGGAATTGTTTGATTATTGCTGGTGTCTGGGGACCTGCCCCCTGCCTGCAGACAACCGGGTTATTGTTCAGACCCATTCGGGCGGTCCCGGGGCGGTTGCGGCTGACGCCTGCGCCCGGGCCGGACTTGAGCTGCCCGCCATCTCAGAGACAACCAGGGAAAAACTGGCCGGGCTGATCCCCCATACCGGCAGCATGAACAACCCCGTGGATCTGACATTCACCAAGGATAATATGGATTATTTTGCAAACATTCCCTCTGTCCTCAATCAGGACGAAGGAACGGATGCCCTGCTCATGTACCTGATGATGTTTCGGCGAAACATTATGCTGGCCATGGAAGGCATGGGCGTTGCCAAAGAGGACATACCCGAAAAGACCGACGAATTCGTCGACGACCACAGCCGAAAACTGGCGGAACAGATGCTGCAGGCGAAAAAACCCTGGGTCGGCTTTTCCTATTACTCTCAGGAAAACCGGTTTATCAAAAAGCTCTATGAAGCCGGCGCCCCGGTCCTGCCGGGGCCGAACCGGGCTGCCAAC
>JAGYOT010000355.1 GCA_018399455.1 Desulfobacterales bacterium | reverse complement strand
GACCCGATTGAAAAGAAGCCGCTGTTTCACTTTCATCCCCGGTCCCTGGCCTTTTCTATTGCCACCACAGGTTGCAATTTCCGCTGCCTCAACTGCCAGAACTGGCAGATCTCCCAGGTCAGGCCCGAATCCGTGCACCACCGCGACCTGTTTCCAAAAGCCGCGGTTGATGAGGCCCTGGCCAACCAAGCCGCATCCATTGCCTATACCTACAGCGAACCCACGACATTTTTTGAGTACATGATCGATACGGCCAGGCTGGCCAGGGCCAGCGGGATTGCCAACCTGTGGATATCAAACGGCTACATCAACCGGGAGCCGCTTTTGGAGCTTTGCCGGGTTATTGACGCCGCCAATGTGAATCTGAAATCCTTCAGTGACGGATTGTACCGAAAACTCAACGGCGGCACGCTTCAGCCGGTACTGGAGACCTTCAAGACCCTGAACGATGAGGGGGTGCATTTTGAGATGACCACCCTGGTGATCCCCGGTTATGTGGATGATCCGGATATGATTAAGGCCATGTGCGGCTGGATCCTGGAAAACCTGGGGCCGAACCATCCGCTCCATTTCCTGCGCTTCTTTCCCCGCTACAAGCTGGACCGTCTGCCCCCCACGCCGGTATCCAAACTGACCGAATTCCGGGAGCTTGCCATGAAGGCCGGCATTCGCTACGTATATGTGGGAAACGTCCCCGGCCATGAGGGCAACCACACATATTGCCATAATTGCGGGAAGCTGTTGATCAAGCGAACCGGATATCATCTGCCGGAATACCACCTGAAAAATGGTTTTTGCGAATATTGTAATACCCGGATTCCCGGAGTTTGGGGCTAAAGGGAGTAAAGTCATGGCTCAGGGATTGACGGTGTTTAAACAAACATTGGCAGCATAAAGAGGAAACGCGTGAAAAAAACGACTGAATGGGTGGCCCTGATCGGTCTTCTGGTGTTTGCAAGCGGATTGGCCGGGTGCGGGCATCACCCCCCCATAACCCGGCAAATGGAAGTCACCGCCTACTGCGGATGCAGCCAATGCTGCAACTGGGAGCGCGGCAGCTGGAAATGCCTGAAACTCGATATCTGGAACAAATATATCAGCAAGGGGAAATACGCCGGAGAGCCTTACTCCGGCCTTACAGCAAGCGGTACAAAACCCCGTGAACCACAGCCGGGCCTGCTTTCCGTGGACAGCCTGACCCATCCCTGGATGATTCCCTTCAGGCTGGTGATGCCATGGCTGTGGCTGCCTAAGGAAGGCACCATTGCCGCAGATACCCGCTATTACCCCTTCGGCACGCGCATGTACGTCCCTGACTACGGCTATGGGGTGGTCGAGGATCGCGGCGGCGCCATCAAAGGCCCAAGACGGCTGGATTTATACTACGGCTCTCACTCTGACGCCCTGCAATGGGGGAGGCGGAGGGTGAAAGTGGAAATTTTGAACCTAAACTGAGCAGGCAAGACAAGAAATTAAACCGCCGGGGCGCATTCTATCAAAAATTAAATTGTTATGCTTCCGGCGCGTTGTTTTGCAGCCGCCGCTGATAGTAAGTCCCCTCGCTTGTCCGCTGCACTTCAATCTCGCCTGCTTCCACCAAAGGCTCAAGGTATTTAATGAGTTCATTCTGATGCGTATTCAGACCGTGCGCCATGTCCGAAAGCGTACAGGGACGGCGCGCCAAAAGGCTCACGATCTCATCACGGATCGTCTCCCGCCCCGTAGCTCCAGCTTCCCCGGCATATGGCACAACAATTTCCGCACGTTCTCCCAGCATGTCGCGAATGCGGATCAGGCGGCTGTCAGACGGCCGCTTGACATGTGATTCCGCTGTCGGGCGTACGGCGGTATTCAGATGTATCCTGTCAGGCCGGATTCGCTCCATCCAGTAACAGAACCTCTGAACCGCTTCATCAGTCGTGTTCATGCCTTCTACAAGAAAAATCTCAATCCAGATCTGTCCTTGATATTCTTTTCGAAACTGCACCTGTCCTTCGGCCATGTCCTTGAAAACAACCTCGGAGCACGGCCGGTTGATTTGCTGAAACAAAGCCGTATCCGGTGCATCAAAGGACGGCAGCACCACATCGGCTGATTTCAGGGATTCCCGGACCTCAGCCAACATAAGTATGGAGCCGTTGGTCAAAACCGTGACCGGAATATCCGTTGCCTTTTTGAGGCGCTTGATGATCTCTCCGATTTCGCTGTTAAGCGTGGGTTCGCCTGAACCGGCAAGGCTGATATAATCGGCCTCCACTCCCTGATTGAGTTTTGCGATGACATCTTTCACCACTTTTTCCGCCGCCACATAGGGCCGGCGCTCTGTGGTGGGCGACGGTGTCCGCCCGATCTGGCAATAAATACAATCGTATGAGCATATTTTATAGGGAACCAGATCAACCCCTAAAGACCGGCCCAGACGCCGGGACGGTACCGGGCCGTAAACAACACTTTTGGCCATGATCAATCCTTATATGACTAATGGGATTTTAAAAGATTTTCCGGAAAAACAACCCCCGATCACCAGTTTACCTTGCCCCTGAGGGCTTTCTGTCGTCCTCGTCTCGCTTTTTGTTCCATACGCCTTTCTTGGGAACGCTTTGTCGGATGGCTGGCTATCCGAGGCCTGCGCTCCCACACGGCGCCCTGTATCAGATAACGCAGGCGATTGCGGGCGTCCGTGCGGTTCTTTTCCTGGCTTCGATAGGACTGGGCCTTTATGGTAATAACCCCCTCTTTGGAAATCCGCCTGTCATTTTTTCTCAAAAGTCTCTCCTTGAATGCCGGCGGCAGAGACGAGGCGCTCACATCAAAACGCAGATGCACCGCCGAAGCTACCTTGTTAACATTCTGGCCTCCTGCTCCCTGTGCGCGAATGGTCTGCATTTCGATTTCGCTGTCCGGTACGGATACCGTATTGGAAATCCTCAACATAATGGCTGCTTAAACCGCTCTTCTGAGAAGGAAACGCCAGGCAACGCCCGGGCATCCCGGATTTGTACCGCCAAGCGGATGTTCGTCCGCATATATCGTTAATTCTCGGTTGACAAAAAATATCAAGGCCGCATAAAAAACAGTTTGCTTGATATGATTATAGACAAATTGAATTCATTTTCAACCCCCCGCCCGGGCAAAAATAAAACCCGACAAAATATGAAGACAAAGGCAGCCAGCTGAAAATTCAATTCAAACCAACGGCAGGGACTCGTTCAACAGTCCGTGATACCGGCCCCGGTCAAGGGGTTACATGGATATCTCGGCTTGCCAGGATTGATG
>JAGYOT010000354.1 GCA_018399455.1 Desulfobacterales bacterium | reverse complement strand
TTGAACTTTTTTCTTTGCCATCCAAAAACTGACTTTTTACGAGTTCATCAATTTTGAAATACTTAAAACCTGCGCAGCTCTTTTCTCAGAATTTTACCCACCAGGCTTTTGGGCAGCGACTCGAAAAAGATCCCTTTTTTTTTCAGGCTTAAACCGTGTCAAAATCCCCGGCCAGATCGTTGTCCACCACATAGATGCAGACCTCCTTGGCCCCGTCCCGGTTATAGCCGCACCGTTCCTGGAGGTTTTTGATCAGAAATGCGACTTCCTCCTGGATTCGCTTGTCATAGGTTTTAAAGTCCTCCTCTCCGAAGTCCTTAATGGCCCGTCGGAAATTTTCGTTTTCAAGAAAAGGGTCCAGGACTTTTTCTTTCAGGTTGTAAACGTAGCGTTCGTATAGATCCTGATAGAGCAGTGTCTCTGTGAGAAGCCGGTTTTCCTGCACGATTTCCGCGGGCAGGGTTTCGGTGGCATATCGCTTCTGGGTCTCCTCGCGGAAGACACGGCTTAAGATGTTTCGCTCTTTTGCCCCCAGGAAGCGCTTTTCAATATTTCTGAAATACTCTTCGCTGATTTCCAGCCGTTCTCCGGTAAAATGGCAGCGTTCGGTGGTTCCCGGTTCAAAGTTAACGGCAAAGATATAATTTTGAATATCCCAGGAAATGCGGTCTTCATTATAAGAGTAAAGCGATTCCTTGACTTCCTGAAGCACGGTGTAATTGTAAAGATTTATCAGGGCGTCCAGAAAACCGTCGGGGATCAGTTCCATAAGTTCGGTGTAGACGGACATAAAGAAGTTGTACAGGTTGGACATGTTGATGAGCCTGCCGTTTTTGGCATACCTGGAATAAAATGTATTAAATATCTTGATGGCCTCTCTTCCCGAAATTCCCTTTTCGCCCTCGTTTTCCGCCTCGGCAATTATTTTTCGGCGCCGGTCCGAGGTGAATCGTTTCCGGTCTTCCTCGGAGAGCCATTTGGGGATGTTGCCGCAGTAAATTTCCATTTTGAGCAGATGCAGATTGCGGTCGCAATACCGGCTGTATTTTCCCGGATAATCAATCCATTCCTCAAGGGCTGCGGACTTATGGTTTAAGCGGGATGAGATGATCACGCGGGCAAAATTATGCAGCACACGGGGCAGGAAACGCTGATCAATCTGCTGGCCGAAAGTTTTGCGGTATATCTCCACCTCGGTGTTCAAATCCATGATATAAGGGACCTTGATGTATTCAATCCGGTCCTCAAATGACTGGAATTCCTTGAAACTCTTCAGGTCCTCCGGGTTCATGACGGCAAGAAACAGGGAATGAACGCGCTCCTCGATGTCTTCCACCTTGTGAAGCCCCTCGCTGATAATGTTATGGAGTTCCATGAGGCGGTTTTTGTTGTGGGTCTTGAGATCCATTAAGGCATAGATGCCGTTGTTGGTTTTGGCGTACCGGGAGAATATGTATCTCACGCGGTTGCTGTCGCCCAGGAGGACATCGATTTTGCGTTGCAGTTCCTCGTTTTGAAACCGGTTGTCTCTAAGAGGCTTGTCACCGGGCATGAATACATTGATTCCCTCGCCAAGGCGCCGGTTAAAGCGGTAAGGACTGGCGCCAATCATGCTAAACACCATTGCGGAATCCTTGACCCGCTCAAGCAGGGCCTGATACATGGAACTGCAGATCGTACAGGGTTCGGAACGCCAGATCCAGTCGTATTCCTTATCATGCAATAGCTTTTCCAGGAACGAATGGCCGTCGAACAGGGCGTTGAAAAACTGCAGCCGGTACTGCTTGGGAATCAGCAGGATAGGATGGTCATAGCTGGGGCATGGGATTTCCAGTGGTTTGTCGGGATTTAACTCTAAGCCGGCGCCGAATTCATCTATTTTCAGCGCTTGCGGAGGAATGCGCCAGACGGTCCGAAGGGCCAGTCCTTCCGGGGTTTGGGTATATTCCTCAAATTTACGCAGCAGTGTGTTTAAAAACGTGCTTTTGCCACTTCCGGGAGGACCTTTGAAAATATAGATTTTGTTCTGTTGAGCACTCCGTTTGAGAGTTTCCACCAGGTTGACCAGCCGGTTGGCAAAGAGCCGGTCGGCAAAAAAAGGATAATCCACGCCGTCCACAAAAAGCCGCGTGCAGTCGTAGTGGATGTAGTGAATAGACTCGGCATCCTCGGAATACTCATCCAAGCCTTCGCCGATATAGGTTTTGATCATGTCATAGAAAAGCTGAAAGACGTTTCTTAGAATCTTTTGCGGATCCGCATAAAGACGTTCAAGAAACTCATCAAAGGAAAAGGTTCGCGCAATCCGGTGGCCGTTAATTGTCTCGAGAAAATCCCGGGCGCGTTGCAGATTGGCCGGGCCGCCGGCTATACCCATTCCTTTGTAAGATTTCGCTGCTTCATGGTATATTTGACTTTCTCCCATATGATTTCCGGTTCCTTTTGATTATCATCGGTTTTTTGCTGTTCTCTGACCTGATGGGTCGTCAGCGTTACCGTTCGTCCCCACAGAAATTCGATGCCCAGCATGGTATTGGCGATAAAGTCCTCTACCAGCGGCCGGCCCTCGAACAGATGCTCCAGATTCAGCTCACCGTTCTGGTCGACTCTGAAACGGAGGCTCGGCGGATGGTAGAGGCTGTTGATGAGCATTTGCCGATAGTCCGAGCCCTTTCTGCTTTTCACATAATACTCCCAGCTTCGCCGGGCCCGGTTGAGCCGCCTGCCGGCCACAAACAGCCGGTGCTGATCCACAAAATCCTGATCGACAAACCTTCGGATGAACAGCCCGTCGCAAAGGTTCCGCCGGATGGCAAACAAAAGCTCCCGTCCGGTGCCGTTGCCATTGTTGAAGTCGCGGCGCTCCTTCTGATCCATGAGCTTTTCAAACGCATAGTCGTATTTGCCGGCGTCGGCTTTTTCCTCAATGCTTTGAAAAAGCCGCAGGCCAAGCCCATACGGGTTAAGACCGACCCGTGAGAGTGCCGCCACCTGACTGTTGACTTTGGAAAAATCAACCTCATGACCACGAATCCGGTCGTCGTCGAGGAAGAGCCGTTCGTGCCAGTAGGTGGCCCAGCCCTCGTTCATGATTTTAGTCCGGATCTGGGGCTGAAAAAACAGGCTGGTCTTTCGGACCACCCCCATGACAGACTGCATCCATTTGTTCTCCTTTTTTTTCAGAACCTCGGCATGTTCCAGGAGAAACTCCAGAAGATCCTTTTTATGACCGTTTTGTTTGTTTTCAGACCAGCCTTTAAATTTTTCATCAAACTCCGGATATTTT
>JAGYOT010000353.1 GCA_018399455.1 Desulfobacterales bacterium | reverse complement strand
GGCGCCCGACAAATCCGCCGATACGCCATGATCCAATAACCGGACCGGTTGCATGGCTTTTTTTGATGATTCCTGCGGAAATTCCTACCAGCCCGCCAGCAATGAAGGATCCGTTTACTTCAACAGCGGATGAACAGTTCTCAACCTCACCGGCATCAAGGGATCCCACCAGGCCGCCGATTGCATCCCATTCGGACTGAACACGGCCTGACGTCTGACAATTGAAGAGCCTGCCGCCTTCCTGTAATCCTGCCAGCGCTCCCACGATGCCATAGCCATGGATATTGACATTTTCAAGGACAACATTGCGGATTTCACCGCTGGAAATAATACCAAACAATCCCTGGGCGCCTGCTTCCATATTTTCATGGCGATTGATAACCAGATTTTGAATTTTAAACCCGCTGCCGTCAAAATGACCGTTGAATGCATTCGCATTGTTTCCGATCGGTATCCAGCCTTCGCCCTCATTCCAGGGGGCAGCGCCAAGATCGATATCTCCGGTTTGTCTGAAGTATGCATCTGAATAATGTTTTACGCTGTATAGATGCACAGGCTGGGAAACAAGATACGGATCAGCCTCAGTGCCTGATCCGCCTTCAAAGACTATTTCAAAATCGAAATGAGCCACCAGGTCACGGGGACCTGCCACAATAAAAGTGTATGTTGCATCTGTGGACACAATCGCATCGTTTTCTGTCCAGTTGACAAATCTGAACCCTGATTCAGGCGTTGCCTGGACCGTGGCTTCGTGACCGTCCGTATATGTGCCGGCCCCGATGACTGTACCAGAGGCAGCAGGGCTGACGCTTACAGCTACCGCATATTCTTCCGGCAAAAACCCGTTTCCGCTGCACAAGCGTGTGTTTTCTCCTGCGTTATGATTCGCGGTGACGGTTATTGTTCCATTGTACGCCTGTTCTTGAACCGGCGAAAACGTCACGGCAACTGTGGCGGATCCGCCTGCGGAAAGCGTTCCTGAAAACGCCGGGCCCGAAAATCCTTCGGGATAGGTGATGTCCGTTATTGTAAGATTTTCAGTGCCAAAATTGTGAATCAGCAGGTTTTGCTCGGTGGTATTTCCGACCTGTACGTCACCGAAAGCAAGATTTCCGCCAAGCCGAAGCACCTTCGACCCCGCAAAAATAGAATCGTAGAGAGCCTCCATATCGTTGCTCCCGTCACCATTTGTATCTGCACTTTCCGGATCGGTTCCCGCGTATATCTCCACAGCGTTTTTCAGGCCGTCCTGGTCGTTATCCGCCACGTCTGTATACACCCCCGCCATGGCGAAAAGCAGGGCATCGGTCGCCGGATTATCCGGGTCGTTTGAGTGAATTCGGAGCCTGCCATGTGCGACAGTACCGAATTGAACTTCGCCTCTCAGCACGACGCTTGCCGATCCCCGCGGTGGAATGCTCGCTCCGGTGAGATTGTCTTGCCGGATTTGAAACGCTGCTGAATGTTCGCCAATCAGTTCAATGGAGGAAATATTCAGATCCGACGAGCCCTGGTTGTAAACCGTCAGCGTCCCTTCTTCCGTGGTGTAATACGACTCCGGGTCACCGCTTGTTCCCGCGTATAGAAGCTGCAGCACTTCCGGGTCTGGTTCGATTCTTGGAAGGTATGAGGAAAACGTCCATGCGCGTTGATTATTCGTCCCATCTGGATCAGCGGGAGCAACATCGTCGAGCCAGGCAGTAACAATATAATCCCCCACCCCTGACGCCGTAAAATCAAAAGGCACATAAACCGCTTCAAAAGGCTCAAGTGACAGAAGTACCGGCTGGAGAACTTCAGGGTCGCCGCCTTCGGGATGAAGAACGTGCATATTCACGCGCACCTCAGCATCGACCCCCTGATTGCGTACCTTCAAGGTAAAACGGTTCAGGCTGCCCGGCAAAATATGTTCAGGAATCATCCCGGTCGGGTCGTTTACCGAATTCTGCAGTGCGAGGTCGCCTTCATCAACACGCAGATCAAGTTCGCTCATGGTTTCGTGCACAGTAACCGTAACTGATGCAGAACCGCTCAACCCATTATTGCCAAGGACCTCATAGGTAAGTTCGTGGATTCCGCTGTCAAGGGTGACTGTCAGGTTTGGGCCGGTTCCAATCGGCCCTTGCACGGAAGAAGTCCATGTACCGGAATCGAAACCAGATCCATCATAATCCTCCACGCCGGCCCGGAGATCCAGCTCTGTATCGGACTGCAAATTATCCCCCTCCAGGGGATGAACAATGTGTACCAGCGGAGGCCTGGCCGGCACAGAAAGATTATCAAGAATAGCAGAGACCGAATGGATTCCATCAGAGCTGACCAGCATCAGGCGCAGATAATCCGTCTGCGGAAGAAATTCGGACGTGCCGGTCATTGAAGTTTCATAGGTTGGGCTCAGCGCAAGATGCCAGGGGCCATCGACTTCATCCTGATAAAAAACAGCGTGCATCACACGTCCGTCCGGAGACCCGCTGCTGACCTGAGCCGTCCAGGAAGCCTCAAAATTCAGCCCGATGTCGGTGCCTGACGCAGGCGACGTCCACTGCGTCGACTCGAGTCCGGTGGATTCAACCCGCAAAAGCTGGTTATAGGTCAGAGGCGAGGAGGATATTTTTTTCTCCACCACGTAAGCATCTGTTTCCTGCGGAAGATCAAATGAACCGCTCCAGCCGTAGCCTTCCTCTGGAATATAAAACACGTTGGTGGAAATTGCGTTGCCCTGGGAATCAAAGGCAGTCAAACGGTGTTCATGATAATGAAGGCCGCTTTGCTCGGCCGGCACATCGGGCGTATCAAGCCCCGTGACATTATAGGCGGCAAGTGTTTCTGCAACCAGTTCCATGCGTGAGGGGTTGTCCGGGACCGGCTGAAGCGCACCTGAGAGCAGCACTTTTATCGTGCTTTCACCCTCCTGCAGGGCATCTGTGCGTTCAGCGCTCAGCAGAGACTTCCCTTCCGGTGCGGACAGTGCGGACGGTGCAACCGTCGCGGCCGGCGTCGAGCCCAGATTGTCAATAAACCAGGCTTTAAAACTGTTCATGGTGCTCCAAATCGGCCAGGCGTTGTCAATGTTTCCCATGATATCGTAGAGGTAGTAGGGCTTGAACCAAAGGACATCTTTTGCAGGCATATGCCGGACACGCTGGTTATCAGGATATAACGATCCTCCTTCCGTGGCAAAGGCGGTCGCTCCTTCAACCGTGAGCCCAGAGGGAGGATACAAATCATACTGCTCCTGCCCCCAGCCGGTGTTGAGCCCGATACCATGGCCCATTTCATGGAGCACTGCAAA
>JAGYOT010000352.1 GCA_018399455.1 Desulfobacterales bacterium | reverse complement strand
ACGACACTTCCCGAGGATGCCCGCTCAACACGGTATTCCACCGATATTGCCAAAGGGTTTATGGTCCCGGTTTTTCACGTGCACGGCGAGGACCCGGAGGCGGTGATCCATGTCATCAAGCTCGCCTGGGACTACAGGATGGAATTCGGAAAAGATGTCGTTATTGATGTGACCGGCTATCGCCGCTACGGGCACAACGAGGGCGATGAGCCCTACTTTACGCAGCCCGGAATGTATGCCCGTATCAAGGACCGGCCTTCAATCGATGAGATCTATGGCAATCGGCTGATGCAGCAAGGGCTGATTTCCGATAAGGAGCGCAGAAATATGGATTCGGACATCAATGATTGCCTGCAGGCAGCCTTTGATGCGGCGAGGTCCGGGAACAAGGAAGCGGTTCGAAATAACACTTCCATGGTTAAGGAAAAGGAATCGCCGCGCCAGGCCGGGCGCCTTGGCGTGGAGACGTCGGTTGAAAGCTCCGCACTCCTTGATATGGCCGGGAAACTCAATCAGGTGCCGGAAGGGTTTAGTCTGCATCCGAAGCTTAAACGGCAGATGGACAAACGGCTTAAGACGCTTCAGTCCGATCAGATCATCGACTGGGCCGCAGCCGAGCAGCTGGCGTTTGCTGCCTTGGTGACAGGTGGCATTCCAGTCCGCTTAAGCGGCCAGGACAGTCAGCGCGGCACCTTCAGCCAGCGTCACAGCGTGTTGTTTGATACGGAAACAAATGACGCCTACCTGCCGTTGAACCACCTGAGCGACGGCCAGGCGGTTTTTGATTCCATCAACAGTCCGCTTTCCGAGGCCGGTGTTCTGGGGTTTGACTACGGCTATTCCCTGGTCCGTACCGATGCCCTGACGCTCTGGGAGGCTCAGTTCGGCGATTTTATCAACAATGCCCAGGCCTTTGTTGATTTGTATATTGCGGCCGGCGAGACCAAGTGGGGCAACCGGAGCGGGTTGGTGCTGCTTCTGCCCCACGGCTATGAAGGCCAGGGTCCTGAGCATTCCAGTGCCCGGTTTGAGCGTTTTCTGCAGCTCTGCGCAGAGGATAACATGCAGGTCTGTTATCCCACGACACCGGCCCAGTATTTTCATCTCCTGCGTCGTCAGGCGCTGGGAAAAGTGATGAAGCCACTGGTCATCATGACCCCCAAAAGCCTGCTGCGCCACCCGCAGGCGGCCTCGGGTCTTTCCGATTTGGCGGAGGGCCGGTTTTCCCCCGTTCTTGATAGCGGGGCTTCCGCCCAGGAGATTAAAAGGGGAATATTTGTTTCCGGCAAAATCTATTATGAGCTGGCCGGGGCGATATCAGACAAGGCGGCCGGCGATATTGCCCTGATCCGGATCGAGCAGTTCTACCCGTTTCCGGAGGCGGAGATAAGGGAGGCAATGAGCCGTTATCAATCCGTGGACCAATGGTATTGGGTTCAGGAGGAGCCGGAAAATATGGGCGGGTGGTGGTTCATCAATGAGCGTTTTTCCAGCCGGCTGAATATGCGGCTGCGCTATATCGGCAGGAAAGCCTCTGCCAGCCCGGCTACCGGCTATCCCCTGGTGTTTAAGGAAGAACAGGCACGGATCGTTAATACGGCCGTATCAGGCTCATAGGTGTTCAAGGAGGATATATGCAGATTGAGCTCAAGGTCCCGGAGGTGGGGGAATCGGTGAAGGAAGCGATTCTGGTCGAATGGTACAAGAAAGAGGGAGAGTTTGTCGAAAAAGATGATCCGGTGTTTGTGATCGAAACCGATAAGGTCTCCCTGGAAGTGCCTGCGGAAGAAAGCGGTATCCTGCACATTCTGGTAAACGAAGGCGAAAATGTGCAGATCGGCACGGTGGTGGGGACACTTGAAACGGAGACGGCGGAAAAGACTGCTCCCGGCGGGCAGGGACGAACAGAAGACCGGCGGGAGGAGGAGAAAACGGCGCCTGCTCCAGAACCGGAGCCTGAAACGCCCGCCAAACCTGCGGCTCCGGAAAAGCCCAAAGAAAAGAAGGCCTCTGAAAGCCCGGTCTTTGCATCTGACCCCCTTATGCCGTCGGTTCGCCGCCTGATTCGGGAGCATAACCTGGAGCCCTCGCAGATAACCGGGTCCGGCCCGGGCGGACGGATCACCAAAGGGGACGTCCTCATCTACCTGGAATCCGGGGCGAGCGGAAAAGAACCGGCACAGCAGGTGCCGGCTGAAACCGAATCCGGCAAAGGCCGCGAAGCCGCAGAAGGCGATGAAGCCGTGACACGAAAGCGCATGTCGCCCATTCGCAAGCGGATCGCTGAACGGCTCCTGGATGCAAAGCAGAATACGGCCATGCTCACCACCTTCAATGAAATCGATATGAGTCGGGTGATGGAGATTCGGGGCCGGTTCAAGGACGATTTTTATAAAAGATACCAAACCCGCCTGGGCTTTATGTCCTTTTTCATAAAGGCGGTGGTGGCGGCGCTAAAGGAAATGCCAGGGATTAACGCCCGCATCGAGGGCGATGAGATCATTTATTACCATTATTACCACATCGGCATTGCCATTGGTGCGGAAAGAGGCCTGGTGGTGCCGGTTATGCGGCATGCAGACCGGAAAAGCTTTGCCGATCTGGAGTCCGAGATTGTCTCCTTTGCCGCCAAGGTGAAAGAAAACCGGCTTGAGCTCTCTGAACTCGAGGGCGGCACTTTTTCCATTACAAACGGCGGGATCTATGGATCCCTGCTGAGTACGCCCATTCTCAATATGCCCCAGAGCGCCATCCTCGGCATGCATAAGATTGAGGAGCGCCCTGTGGCGCTTAACGGGGAGGTGGTTATCCGGCCGATGATGTATGTGGCGTTGAGCTATGACCACCGGATTGTGGACGGAAAAGATGCGGTGACATTTCTGCGGCGTATCAAGGAATTCATCGAAAACATCGAACGGATGATAATGGAGATATAGCGATGACTGAGGCTCAGGAATACGATCTGGTGATCATTGGGGCCGGTCCCGGCGGTTATGTGGCCGCTGTTCGGGCGGCCCAGCTTGGCATGAAAACGGCCTGTGTGGAAAGGGCGCCCCGGCTTGGCGGGGTCTGCCTGAATTTTGGCTGCATTCCGAGCAAGGCACTGCTGGATTCGAGTTGGTATTTTGCGCTGGCAAAGGAGCATTTTGCCGTGCACGGAATCGGCGTCAAGGGCCTGGATATGGATATCGCTCAAATGATGGCGCGAAAGGACGAGGTGGTCGCCGGTTTGACCGACAACGTCCGAAAGCTTATGGAAGGAGCGAACGTGGCTGTCATTCATGGCGAGGCAAGGCTT
>JAGYOT010000351.1 GCA_018399455.1 Desulfobacterales bacterium | reverse complement strand
GAGCATGCAGAATATGGTTCAATCGGTGATCGAAAACCGGGGCGGGATCATGGTCTGATGAAGTGCATTTGACGGAAGGCTCAGGGGGCGCTTCCGGATTGTTTCTGAAATTTTTTCAGCTGCTGCCGGTAATGGGAGTCATCTCCCCGGGCCTTTTCCAGGGCCCGCTTTTCAGTGGCGATTGCTTTTTCATAGAGGCCGTTGGCATAGTAGGCTTCTGCGAGGGTATCCAGAACATGGGGCTCGGGCCTTAAACGGGCGGCCTGTCTGGCGAGGCTCAGGGCCTTCTCGGGCCTGAAAAGGCCGCTGCTGCGGCTCGTGGCATACAGCCAGGCAAGGTTGTTCAGCGCCCGGGTATTTTGCGGGGCCAGCTCAAGCCCCTTTTCATAGGCAGCCACGGCTTTGGCAGGGTTGTCTTCGCTGTAGTAAATATCGCCCAGAATTACATGCAGTTCCGAATTCCCGGGCTGTTCCCGAATGCGCTTTTCAATCAGGGTCGTCAGGAACCCGGCATTGATACGCTCTCCGGCCGTTCCGAAATTGATCTGGAAGCCGGCCCAGGCAACCAGGCCAAGCACCAGAACAAAAACCAGAATGCTTTTGTTGACTTTGGCGTTGTGCCTGTGAATCCATGAAGGATCGGATTCACATAATTTGAGATAATCAATTCTTTCCTGAATGCTGAAATGGTGCCAGTTGGGCCGGTCCGGCGGCTGTCCGCTGGCCAGAGCAATTTTTTCAAAAGTTGTAATGAGCGGGGTTGCGTTCTGTACCACGGTATAGGCAAAAACATCGGCCTGGCGCTCAAAGTTTCGCATAAAGTAGCCGAACAGGTAACGGAAATAGAGCAGGAAAATAAGAATCATCAAAAGGCTGAAGCTTACGGAGGTAATCGTGGCGTAAGCGCCTGTGTTCCGGCCCAAAAAACCGAACGCCGCTTCCGCGTAAATAATGCCATAGGCGATAAAATCAAGCGTGGAAAAAGCAAAAATCAGGTAGCCGGCAAAAAACAGGAGGTAGAACAACAGGTGTTTTTTCTTTATATGGCCGATTTCATGGGCAATTACCGCATCGATCTCATAGGGTTCGAGGTATTGCAGAAGCGCAGGCGTAACAAGGATGTATCGGAACCGACGGATCAGGCCCATAACACCGGCGGTGATCATCCGTCCCCCGAAAAGCGGCCAGACCATGATGTCTCTGTATGCCAGGCGGGTGTGCCGGCACAGGAGCTCTATGCGGAAGCGGGCTGGCCCGGCCTTCAGCGGACGGCACCCCCAGAATTTCTGGATCAGGGCCGGACCGATTATTGCGATCACCACCAGGAAGCCCAGAAAATAGGCGATCTGGCCTTCGGTTGAAAACAGCATCCGCTTGGGCAGCTCAAAGGGCAGGATGTTTAAGATGTCTGCGGAAATCGACAAAATAAACCAGGGCAGGAGGATCGGCAGAGAAAAGGTCACATTGGACAGAATATAATCCCTGCGGGTGATGCCGGTCTTGTAAAGCCTGTTGTGCGGATCATAGGCATATGCCCAGACCAGACATAAATAGAAAATGAAAAGCCCCAGAAAGCAGACGGCTTCAAAAGTCGGCAAAAGCTGGAAGATTTTGAACTGGTGAAGGTAGACGCCCAGGTTTAAGGCGTAGACATCAACGGCATAAATAAATATTGCCATTATCGAAAAGCGATTGAGGGCGGCGTTATACCGGTATTCCAGCCGGCTGAAATCGGTCCGGCCGATTCTTGCGTGCATGGACTTGAAAGTGGTGCGCACGCTGGCGGCAAAAACCAGGATCAGGCCGGCAAACAGGACAAAGGTAAAAAACGGGTGGATCTCAGGCTCTGATGCCGGCTGATAGGTGGTGTAGATGAGCAGTGCAACAATGAAGTATAGGAAATTGCCGAACATCAGGCCCCATCCGCTTCCGGGCGAAAAAACCGGTCTTTTTCACTGTAGATGCAGCCGCAGTACTGCTGGCGGTAAAGCCCTAGTCTTTTGGATTCGTCAATTCCCTGCTGCCATCCTTTGCGGAAATCCGCGTAGTAAAACCGGACTCCCACCTGGCTGCCAACGGCCTCGCCGATCTCCCGGATTCGTTCATGGTTCTGGTGTTTGCTGTACAGCAGGCTCGAAGTGAAATAGTCAAACCTGCCGCGGCGGGCAACGTGGGCCGCGGCCTGAAGCCGTTCATGATAGCAGATCAGGCATCGCCTGGTTTCCCGAAACACCATGTTCCGGATAAAACCTTCCAGGTCATATCCCTTCTGGTAGATGACGCGCAGGTCGGCCTGCTGGGCATACTGTCTTACCGCTTCCTCACGTTTCATACACTCGGTGTAGGGATGGATATTATGGCGATAAAAAAAGCCCATTACCTCAAGCCCCTCTTTTCGCAGAACATCCACGGGATAGATGGCGCAGGGGGCACAGCAGATATGAAGCAGGATTTTCATTGCCGCTCCCCGAAAATGGCGGTGCCGATCCGGACAAGGGTTGCGCCTTCGGCAATGGCCGCTTCAAAGTCACCCGTCATTCCCATTGAAAGCTCATCCAGGATAATATTGGGAATTTTTTTTCGGGCAAGCCGGTCTTTAAGCTCTGCGAGGGACCGGAAATACGGCCGCACGGTTTCCGGGGCGTCAAAATAGGGCGGAATGGTCATCAGGCCTTTAACGGCAATGTTGTCAAGCGAACTGATGCCCCGGAGCAGCGCCTCCGTGTCTTCCGGGGAAACGCCGGCCTTGGAGGCTTCACCGCCCACATTGACCTGGGCCAGCACCTCCTGTACCTTTCCCAGTTTGGCCGCCTGCCTGTCGATTTCTTTGGCAAGCTTTACGCTGTCCACAGTATGGATGAGATCAAACCAGCGAACGGCAAACTTTGCCTTGTTGCGCTGGAGGTGGCCGATAAAATGCCAGGAAACCGCCTGATCCCCTAAAGCCTCGATTTTTTCCCCCGCCTCCTGGATGTAGTTTTCCCCCAGGATCCGAACGCCGGCTTCAATAACAGGCCGGATGCGTGCGATGGGAACGGTTTTGCTCACCGCCACCAGGCGGACTGTCTCCGGGTCTCTGCCGCATGCCCGGGCGGTCTTCTCTATACGGTTTTGAATATGCTCAATCGCGTTCAATTGTCTGCCTTAACGGGTGTATGGGTTTGCCGGGCCGGTGTGCCCGGCTCCGGCTTGATCACTCCCTGTATTAACAGATGATCCATCAGCTCACAGAGCGGAAGTCCCACCACATTGGTATAGGAGCCGTTGATAGAGCGGATCATGAAAGAGCCCAGGCCCTGGATCGCATATCCGCCGG
>JAGYOT010000350.1 GCA_018399455.1 Desulfobacterales bacterium | reverse complement strand
TTTTCAATTAAACCCATAACAGCCAGGGTGGTTGCCAGGGGTTTGGTCAATGAGGCCAGATCAAAAACCGTGTCCGGGGTCATGGGTCTGCCCGTGAAACTATTGGCATAACCATAGGCGGCCATAAAACATCGGGCCCCGGCGCCGGAAACCAGGAGTACCGCACCGGGGAAAACGTCTTCCTTAAGGCCCCGTTTCATGAGAGCATCCACTCTGTCTTGATTCTTCATCTTTGTTTTCCATAAGCGGCATGGCCTAAAGCCGGAGGGCACCTGGTCAAGCAGTTAACTGACCCTGGTGCGATTATCGAACAGAGGCAGATCGTACGAGAGGATGCCGGAGTCTGCGTCAAGTTGTGCTTTGACTCCCATGGGGACCATAAGGTTCGGGCGGCCGTGGCCGGCCGGGATACCGGCCAGTATGGGAATGTCAAGACCACTACAGATATCTTCGATAATGTGCCGGATATCCGTCATTCGGCCGCAATCGGAAAATCTTCCCAGCATGAGGCCGGCCATGTTGCTCAATTTCCCGGCCATGCGCATCTGTGTTAACATCCGGTCAATCCGGTAAGGGGCTTCTCCGATATCTTCAATAAAGAGAAGATGCCCTGAAAAATCAGGCTCAAAAGCGGTCCCCATCAAATGGGATAGCGTGGTGAGGTTCCCCCCGATCACCGGAGCCCGGACACAACCTCCGCGAATAACAATGGATGGATCAGCGGCTATGGTGACGGCAACAGTTGTGTCAAACAACAGGTGACGGGCACTGTGGTATGTGGCGGCATCTGCCCCGGCAAAAGAAACCACCATCGGGCCATGAATAACCGGAATGCCGCAGCGGATATACAGGGTCATCAACATCGCCGTGACATCGCTGGCGCCGATAAAGGGTTTGGGATTGGCGCGAACCGCTCCGTAATCAATAAATGGCAGGCAGCGCATGGAACCATAGCCCCCGCGGGCGCACCAGATGAGGCGGATCGAAGGATCCATGAACATGTCATTGATCAGACGCGCCCGAGTCTTGTCCGCACCCGCCAGATAGCCGGTTTTTTTCTTCACTGCTTCAGGAACAACGGGATGAAATCCCATGCTCCTGAGTACGGCCACGCCGGATTCAAACGCTTCGGAGTCAAAAGGACTGGCCGGTGCAACAATTCCTATCCTGTCTCCGGCAGCAGGCGCCTGGATAAAAGCCATTAAAAAAACCCAGCGATAAATTAAGCCGTTTCCCGAAGTTTTCGGCGATTTTCCAGGGAAGCCCGGATAAAATCCCTGAATAAGGGATGGGACGTCATGGGACGGGATTTAAACTCCGGATGAAACTGGCAGCCAAGGAACCAGGGATGATCTCTTAACTCAATGATTTCAACCAGATCCCCCCTGGGGGACAATCCGCTGAAAACAAGCCCCTTTTCTTCAAAAACCTTCATGAATTCATTGTTGAATTCATATCGGTGTCTGTGGCGTTCAGAAATCATATCGGTTTGGTAGGCGCCAAAGGCCACAGAGTCTGGTATCGGCAGACGGCAGGGATATGCACCAAGGCGCATGGTAGCGCCCTTTTCAGAGTTTACGTCCCGTTTTTGCAAACTCTGGGTTTTCTCGTCAAACCACTCCCGCATAAGATAAATGACCGGAGACTCGGTATTTTCATCAAATTCCGAACTGTGCGCGTGGCAAAGGCCGGCGACGTTTCGGGCGAATTCGACCACCGCTACCTGCATGCCAAGACATATCCCAAAATACGGCACCTGATTTTCCCGGGCATATTGAGCTGCCAGAATCTTTCCTTCCACCCCGCGGGAGCCGAACCCACCGGGCACCAGGATGCCGTCTGCGGGTTCAAGGACAGCTGCCACGTCATCGGCCGTCAGCGTGCTTGAGTCGATAAATATCAACTCCACCCGGGCTCCGTTGTGGACACCGGCATGAAACAGGGCTTCGTTTAAACTTTTATAGGATTCCGTCAAATCCGTATATTTGCCGACCACCGCAATACGGACCGGCTCCGTAGCCTGATTGATCCGCTCCAAAAGTTCCTGCCACTGCTCCAGTCGAGGGGCACCTGTCCATATATTTAATATTTCTAGTATCTTATCGTCAAGCTTCTCCTGGTTATAAACCAATGGGACCTCATAGATGCAGTCCACATCCTTGGCTGTAATGACCGCGTCCTGACTGACATTGCAGAAAAGCGCAATTTTTGCCTTTATCTCCCGGGAAAGGAAACGGGCGGTACGGCACAACAGGATATCCGGCTGGATGCCGATGCTTCTCAGTTCCTTGACACTGTGCTGGGTCGGCTTGGTTTTAACCTCGCCGGCAGTGGGGATATAGGGTACAAAGGTGAGGTGAATATACAGAACGTTTTCCTTTCCCACATCAAAGCGAAATTGCCGGATTGCTTCAAGAAATGGCAGGCTTTCAATATCCCCGATGGTGCCGCCGATTTCGACGATCACCACGTCCGCGGTACGGGAAGCCTGAAGAATGCTCTGCTTGATTTCATCGGTAATATGCGGGATAACCTGAACCGTTCCGCCGAGGTAATCCCCGCGCCGTTCCTTTTGAATGACCGAGTAATAAATTTTGCCCGACGTAAAATTGTTTTCCGCGGTTAAACGGACATTGACAAAGCGTTCGTAATGGCCCAGATCCAGGTCGGTCTCTGTTCCATCATCGGTTACGAACACTTCACCGTGCTGAAAAGGGTTCATTGTTCCCGGATCCACGTTGATGTATGGATCCAGCTTAAGCAAGGTCACCGACAATCCTCTGCACTCCAGCAATGCACCTATAGATGCGGAGGCCAGCCCCTTTCCAAGCGATGAAAGCACCCCGCCGGTGACAAAAATATATTTGGGCTTCCCTGTCATTACCATACCTTCACTGAATTTGGCGTTAATAAAACCCTGTTTCCTGCACTATCGGGAGACCTGAGCCCGCTGACACAGCAGATGCGGCAAATTTAAAAATTGCTCAGTTTAGGTCCGATTCAAAGATGTTCCGAAACTCTCTTATTTGCTGTTCAATTTGACTTTCCGGTTGACTCTCCGGTTGACTTTCCGGTTTATCGCCGGGTTCAATGTCGGACGGTCCCGCATCGGACGCGGTCTGCGTGTAGGCGGCTTGCAGGTAGTCAATATCAAACAGTTTGTCCGACAGAACCGGATCGACGGAAATCTGCTCAATCTCAATTCTACGGCTCAGCTGTCCGTCCTCAAAAATATTGATCACCCCGGGGAAAAAACCGCTGTTAATGGGGCGCCAGTCTTCATAGCGAAAAATAATCCGGCTTTTCCCTCCGCCGTCTTCGC
>JAGYOT010000035.1 GCA_018399455.1 Desulfobacterales bacterium | reverse complement strand
CGGCACTGTAGAGCCTTCTGATGCCCTGCGATACAGCCGTGAGTCCAAAAATCTGCCATCCCATCTGCTCCAGTTTTCAGTGGACAAAAAGCCCGTGGTTGTATGGAATGTCACTCAGCAGTGCAATCTCAGATGCATTCACTGCTACGCCCATGCAAAAGCCGGACACATGGACAATGAGCTTTCAACTGATGAGGGGAAACGCCTGATTGATGATCTCGCAGCCATGGGTGCGCCGGTCCTGCTTTTTTCGGGCGGAGAGCCAATGATGCGAAAGGATTTGCCCGAACTCGCCGCCTATGCCGTTGAAAGCGGTATGCGGGCGGTTATCTCGACCAATGGGACATTGATTGATCGGGCTGCTGCAAAGGTGTTTAAAGATATCGGACTCTCCTATGTTGGAATCAGTGTTGACGGCAACAAAGAAATCAATGACAAGTTCCGCGGGGTGGACGGCGCCTTTGACGCCGCCATGAAAGGAATCGGGAACTGTCAGGCCGAAGGCATCAAGGTGGGGCTCCGTTTTACGATCAACAAATTCAATGCCGGAGAGATTGACTTTTTGTTTGATCTGCTCGAGGAGCGCGATATTCCGCGCATCTGTTTCTATCACCTGGTTTACGCCGGCCGCGGCAGCAAACTGGTCAATGACGACCTCTCCCATGAAGAAACCCGAAAAGCGGTTGATTTAATTATAGATCGGACCAAACAAATCCATGATCGGGGCAAGCTCAAAGAGGTCCTCACGGTGGACAACCATGCGGACGGTCCCTATGTTTATCTGCGCCTCTTGGAGGAAGACCCCGCGAGGGCGGAAGAGGTGCTTGAACTGCTTAAAATGAACGAGGGCAACAATTCCGGACGCGGTATCGGCTGCATCAGCTGGGACGGGGAGGTTTATGCGGATCAGTTCTGGCGACACAGAAGCTTCGGCAACATCCGGAAACGTCCGTTTTCGGAAATATGGACCGATCTGTCTGATCCCTTAATGAAACAGCTCAAGGACAAAAAATCCTATGTCACCGGTCGTTGTTCCAGGTGCCAGTGGCTGGATGTCTGCGGCGGCAATTTTCGCGTTCGGGCCGAGGCGGTAACGGGTGATATCTGGGCTCCTGATCCGGCCTGCTATCTCACCGACAAAGAAATCGGCATAAGCTGAAAAAAAGGGGGAACACCCATGCTTTTTCCTGACTATCGGGCCCGGCGGATGCGTCAGTCAGATGCATTTCGTCGGATGATGCGTGAGACCACATTGTCAGCGGACGACCTGATCCTGCCGCTTTTTGCCATAGGAGGAAAAGATGTGAAGCAGCCGATTCCTTCCATGCCCGGCCACTTTCAGCTTTCGATAGACTACCTGGTAAAGGCGGCGGCCAGGGCCTTTGAAGCCGGGATTCCAGCTGTAATGCTCTTTGGCATACCGTCAAAAAAGGATCCCCTGGCAACCCAGGCTTATGCCAAGGACGGCATCGTTCAAAAGGCCGTTAAAGCGGTCAAGGAGAAGCTGCCCGAGCTTGCCGTGATAACCGATGTCTGCCTCTGCCAGTATACGGACCATGGTCATTGCGGAGTCGTGGAAAACGGAGTTATCGACAATGATGCATCCCTTGATCTTCTGGCCCGAACCGCCGTCTCCCATGCGGATGCGGGTGCAGACATGGTGGCCCCCTCGGACATGATGGACGGCCGGGTCGCTGCCATCCGGGAGGGGCTTGATGAAAATGATTTCAGCCAGGTGCCGATCATGTCTTATGCGGCCAAGTACTGCTCGGCCTTTTATGGCCCTTTCCGCGAGGCCGCGCACTCGGCGCCGCAGTTCGGCGACCGCCGGACTTACCAGATGGATCCGGCCAATGCCCTGGAGGCCATCCGCGAGGTGACCATGGACGTGGAGGAAGGTGCGGATATCATTATGATCAAACCAGCGCTTCCTTACCTGGACATCATTTGCCGGGTCAGGGAGGAAGTGGATCTGCCTGTGGCGGCCTACAACGTATCCGGCGAGTACGCCATGATCAAGGCAGCCGACCAGATGGGATGGGTGGATGGCAAACAGGTCATGATGGAGTCCCTCCTCGGCATCAAACGGGCCGGAGCGGACATGATTCTCACCTATTTCGCCATGGAGGCAGCCGAGGTATTGAATGCCCGATAGAGCCAGGGGAGTCTGAAATTGAATACTGAACAGGCAAAACCGCATCACAGTCCGGTCGGCGGAAAGCCTCCCAAAAATGCCAATCTCCGCCTTATCGCCTGGGAAATCACCCGCCACTGCAATTTGAACTGCGCTCATTGCCGTGCCTCGGCCCGTGATCAGGATTACGCCGGCGAACTGGAGACCCCGGCTGCCCTGCGTCTGCTTGACCAGATGGCAGAAGTCGGCTCTCCCATTGTCATTCTGACCGGCGGCGAGCCCCTGATGCGGGCGGATGTATTCGAACTGGCCGAATACGGAACCCGCCGGGGGCTGCGGATGGTCATGGCCCCGAACGGCACGCTCATTACCATGGAAGCTGCCCAAAAAATGTCGGCATCCGGGATCGAACGGATCAGTGTCAGTTTAGACGGGGCAACCAGGGATTGTCATGACGGCTTCAGGGGTGTTGAAGGGGCGTTTGAAGGAGCCCTTCGGGGTATTGAAGCAGCCAGATCGCAGGGCATTGAGTTTCAAATCAACACTACGATCAGCCGATACAATTATGATCAAATCCCCGACATCCTGCACATGGCCGAGCAATTAGGGGCTGTTGCCCTGCATATTTTCCTGCTGGTTCCCACCGGCCGGGGCAAATACATCGTTGATCAGGCCATCACGGCTGAAGAATATGAAACCACCCTGAACTGGTTCTACGATCAGAAGAAGAAGACGCATCTCCAGCTGAAGGCGACCTGCGCGCCGCACTATTACCGAATCCTCAGGCAGCGCGCAAAAGCCGACGGAGTTTCCGTTACCTATCAGAGCCACGGTCTGGATGCTGTCACCCGGGGCTGCCTGGGAGGAACCGGCTTCTGTTTTATCTCCCATACCGGTATTGTGCAGCCATGCGGATTCCTGGACTTAAACTGCGGCGATGTCACCCAAACCTCTTTTTCAGACATCTGGTGGCATTCAGAGATTTTCAACAGGCTTCGGGATTTCGACAACCTGAAAGGCAAATGCGGAAGATGTGAATACAAGGCTGTCTGCGGCGGCTGTCGGGCCCGGGCCTATGAAGCCACCGGCGATTATCTGGCGGAAGAGCCGCTATGCAATTACCAGCCGCGTCTGGAAAGTTGACATCCATCCGGCAACGACTTTATACCCTGCCTGACGATACGCGCGTCTGGCCGGGGCATGATTACGGCAACCGGTCCTATTCCACCATCGGTTCAGAGAAGGCCGACAATCCGTTCACCTGATCTGCCTGGACAAGCATTTTGCAGACCCGATCACGACCGAAGAATCCAACAATTGCCCAACTCGTCGGTCAACGGCTCATGACCGGATTTTCCGGTACGGAATTAAACGCCGAGCTCAAGTACCTGATCGGGGAGATCAAGGTGGGCGGGGTTATTCTTTTTTCCCGAAATATCCGGTCGCCGGCCCAGGTTCGCAGCTTGTGCCAATCCATCCAGGACTATGCCGTGTCGTGCGGTCAGCCCCCACTTTTGATCGCCGTCGACCAGGAAGGCGGAACGGTGGCAAGGCTTAAGGCCCCTTTCACGGAGTTTTCGGGGCCTCCCTTCATCCGCACGCCCGGGGATGCGGCCCGCTTCGGGGATATCACCGGCCGGGAGCTCTCCGGAGTCGGTATTAACATGAACATGGCCCCTGTCCTGGATGTTGTGCCGAAAAATCTTGACACGATCATGATGGAACGGGTATTCGGGCATGATCCGGATCATGCGGGGCAAATGGGCGCCATCGTGATCCGGCATTTACAGGAAAACGGCGTGTTCGCCGTGGCCAAGCATTTTCCCGGAATTGGAAGAACCACCCTGGATTCTCACCTGGACCTGCCAACTCTGGAGTGTCCCCTGGATGTGCTTGAAGCCTGCGATCTGCTCCCTTTCAAAAAAGCGATTGCCGGTCAGGTTGCGGGTATCATGCTCTCGCATGTCCGCTATACGGCGATAGATCATGAATGGCCTGCCAGCCTTTCTCCTCATGTAGTGGCGCTGCTTCGCCAAAAACTGGGGTATACAGGCCTCATTATCACGGATGACCTGGACATGGGGGCCATTGCCCGCCATTTTGACATAAAAACCGCTGTTCGGCAGCTGCTTTTTGCGGCTGTCGATATCGCCCTGATATGCCATCCCGGCCCGGCCATTGAAACCGCATTTAATGAAATATCGGCTTTAATGGCCTCCGCCCCCGGTCTTTACGAGCAGGGGCGTTTATCGGTCCAAAGGGTGGATGCATTGAAAAAACGGAGGCAGTTATGAACCGCAAAGAAATGCTGACCCGGATTCAACGGGCCGACAGGCCCTGGGACTTTGTGATTATCGGCGGCGGGGCGACCGGGCTTGCCACAGCCATTGAGGCCGCATCCCGGGGCTATCGCACCGTCCTTCTCGAGCAGGACGATTTCTCAAAGGCAACCTCCAGCCGAAGCACCAAGTTGATCCACGGCGGCGTGCGCTATCTTCAGCAGGGCAATGTCACCCTGGTTCTGGAGGCATTGAAGGAAAGACGGCTGCTTCGGGAAAACGCTCCTCACCTGGTGCATAACCTTCGGTTTGTTGTGCCTGTCTATGACTGGTGGGAAGGTCCTTTTTACGGAATCGGACTGAAACTCTACGATATGCTGGCGGGCAGGCACGGATTCGGCAGCTCCGGGCACCTTTCCAGAGAGAAGACCCTGGCGTATCTGCCGACCATTGAGACTAAGGGGCTTCGCGGCGGAATCATTTACTATGACGGACAGTTCGACGATGCTCGTCTGGCTGTCAATATGGCTCAGACTGCGGCCGAACAGTCCGCTACAGTGATCAATTATATGAAGGTGACGGGCCTTATGAAAAAAGAGGACGGGATTGTCTCCGGGGTTAAGGCAAGGGATATGGAAACCGGAGACCCTTATGAAATCCCGGCAAAAGGCGTGATCAACGCAACTGGCGTCTTTACGGATAAAGTGATCGCAATGGATGATCCGGCTTCGGAAAAAATGATTCTTCCCAGCCAGGGGGTTCACCTGGTTTTTGACAAATCCTTCCTTCCCGGCGAGAGTGCGGTTATGGTCCCGCACACCGCTGACGGCCGGGTGCTTTTTGCAACCCCATGGCATAACCGGGTGATTGTCGGTACCACCGACATTCCGGTTGCAGAGATCTCCCTTGAGCCCCGGCCCATGGATGAAGAAATCGAGTTTCTCCTTACCCATGCGGCCCATTACCTGAGCAAGGATCCCGGGCCTGAGGACATTTTAAGCATGTTCGCCGGATTAAGGCCTCTTGTCAGCCATGGCTCAGACGGCAGCACAGCAGCGGTTTCAAGGGACCACACCATTCATATTTCCCGCTCCGGGCTGGTCACCATTGCCGGGGGCAAGTGGACCACGTGCCGGAAGATGGCTGAAGACACCATTGATCAGGCGGCGACGGTGGCAGATCTGCCGGATTCCCCGACTGTTTCCAAGGATCTGCACATCCACGGTTTTCACAAAAACTTTGATAAGTTTGGTGAATTGGGGATCTACGGCGCGGACGCCCAGTCCATTGCGGATCTCATAAACGAACGGCCATCCCTGGGAGAAAGACTCCATGAGAAGTTTTCCACAATGGCCGCGGAGGTCGTGTGGGCTGTACGCCATGAAATGGCCCGAACTGTGGAGGATTTTTTATCCCGGCGCACCCGGGCGCTGCTGCTGGATGCCCGGGCCAGTGTGGAAATGGTGCCAAAAGTGGCCGAGCTGATGAAAAGGGAGCTTGGCCGGGATGAATCCTGGGCAGAGGAGCAGATCCACCGGTTTCGCGGGCTGGCCGAAGGCTATTTCGTGAGTTAAAGCCCGGTCTGTTGACTTTCCGGTCGAATCCGGCCTACCAGAAACCCGTCGATCATCAGGCTGATGAAGTGGTGAGCCACGCAGACCAGCAGTGCCAGGCCGTATTCCGGAAACAGGGTAACCTGGAGAATGACGGAAAGCGGAAGCGTCTTCTGGATGCCCATGAAAAGGACGCTCTCCCGTTTTCCGACAGGCACGCGCAACGCCTTCAGGCTCTGCCAGGCCGCATAAAGCAGCACCAGATGAAAACCTGAGACAACCAGAACGATCACTGCAAGTTCCCCCTGTGCTTTTAACAGGACCGGTTTGGACTGGGCGATACCCATCCAGACAATGCACAAGACCAGCAGTTGATTGAGGATTTGAATAGAGCTGCTGATTTTAATGAGCCACCGGCGCAGTCCAACACGTACCGAAAGGCCGATGACAAGCGGCAGCACCACGAACAGACCAATCCTTATCATGACGGCTGCTTTGTCTATAATGATTGCTGTATCATTGCCCGTCGTGAACAGAAGAAGCGACAGCGTGACTGGAATGGTGAACACCGCCAGCACGTTGGCGATGACCGTAATCACCAGGGCGTGCGCTATTCGTCCACCTGCCGCACCGGTCATAACAACCCCCGAACTCATGGTGGTGGGCATCACTGCCACAAGAAAGAGTCCGATTTTAATTCCCGTCGCCATTGGCAGAAACGCAATGGCGGCGCCCAAAACAGGAGAGACGGCAAATATAAGCAGAAGGGAATGGATCGTGCCCTTCATGTCGGTAAGACCCGCCCGGATATGGGAAGTGTCCAGGATAAGCCCAGAGAAAAAGAAAACCAGACAGATCACGATATTCGGGCCGGAATGCTGTTTGAGCCATCGGCCGCTCTGGGCGGTCAGATCGGTTATGTCCGCCAGAGTCAGCAGAAAAACCAATGCCAGACCGATCAAAAACCAGTATTTTTTAATCCACTTCAAAAAAAAGCCTCTCCGGTAACACGCTGTCGGGTTTGGGCCGGCTTGCAGGGGGCCTGTAATTTTTTATTGCAGAAATACGCCCGATCGGGTTAAAAAGATAAAATTTGCATATATCAGTTCTTAAAACAGGAATCCACAAAGATTTCGCTGCCATTGGAGTTTTTCCTCAAATCCAGATCAACCGACTTTCGGATGGGGGATTAATAATGCAATTCAATCCCGGCCCCGACCGATGCACTTAAAACGACTTGAAATATATGGATTTAAAACCTTTCCCGACAAATCGGTCATTGAATTTCCGGCGGGAATCTCCGCGGTCGTTGGCCCGAACGGCTGCGGAAAAAGCAATATTTTTGATGCCATAAAATGGGTTATGGGCGAGCAGAGCGTCAAACAACTGCGCGGCAAATCCATGGGGGATGTGATTTTTGCCGGAACCCAAAAGCGGCCCCCGATCAACCTGGCCGAAGTTTCGTTGGTGCTCTCAAATGACGGCGGCCGGGATGAGCCCAACCTGCCGCCCTATTCGGAAATCCAGATTACCCGCCGCCTGTACCGTTCCGGTGAAAGCGCCTATTTTTTAAACAAGCAGCCCTGCCGTTTAAAGGACATTCATAACATTTTTCTGGGAAGCGGCATGGGCTCAAAATCCTGCGCCATTGTCCAGCAGGGCAACATTGGGGCGATCACCGACGCTTCGGCCGAGGAAAGAAGAAGCTTTATCGAAGAAGCAGCCGGTGTGATGCGCTACAAAACCCGAAAAAAGGAAGCATTGGCAAAGGTGGCGACCACCCGGCAGAACCTGGATCGGCTCAATGACATCATTGATGAAATTGAGCAGCAGCTTGAGGGGCTCTCTGTCCAGGCGGATACGGCAAGGGAGTATAAGCGGCTGAAAAAGCAGCTGAAAGAATCAGAGATCCGGATCGGGGTTTATTATTACCTGAAATATGCCCGGCAGATGGCATCCATCGAAACAAAACTGGAAGCTCTTTCCCAAAAGGATGCGGATCAGGCGGAGACGCTGGATCAGCTAAACACCCGTCTTGAAAGAATGCGCACCGAATCCGAAGAGCGAGAGGCGGCGATTTCGGAGAAACGAAACGAGCAGAGCGAAAAGCAGCGGCAGATAGACAAGCTTGAAGCCGAGCGGGACTACCGGGAACAGGAAAAAGCAAGGCTTTTTGACGAGCTCTCGGAGCTGGAAACCGAACTCCGGACCCTGGTTGAAAAAAACGAAAAACTGGACGCGGAAATCGCAGATGAAGAAAAACGCGAAGAAGATCTCAAAACCGACATTGCCGGGATCCAATCCCGGATTGACGCGCAGGTCCACCAGTCCAGGGCGGCCCGGGAGGCCGCCGCCGGCCAGAAGCAGAGCCTGGAGGATCAGCAAAAGCGGCTTATGGAGTTGTCCGCGTATAAAGCCAAGTATCAGAATATTTACCAAAACGCCCGGAAGAACAAAGATCACCTCAAAAATCGCTTAAAGCGCCTGGTTGCCGATGAGGCGAAGGCCCTTGAAACCGTGGAAGCGCTCTCCGGGACCGAAGCCGAAGAAAGTGCCCGCTATGCCGATCTAAGGACACAGCTGGAAGCACTGCGGGAAAAAATTAATGCGGACCGCCAAAGCCTTTCAGAAAAAAATGAAGCCCTCGGCAAACAGGTAAAAACCGTCAACACTCTGACCAATGAACGAAGCCGGCTGCGCTCCCGGTATTCGGCGTTGAAAAAAATGGAGGCCAACTACGAATGGTATAGGGACGGGGTTAAGGCCGTCATGAAACATCCTGATGCGGCTGTCCGTGACTCAGACGGTCAGCGGTCCGCTATAATGGGGGCACTTGCGGAGTTTATCACGCCGGAGGACGGCTATGAACTTGCCCTGGAGGCCTGTCTTGGCGAGGCCCTGCAGTTCATACTGGTAGCAGATTCCCGGATCGGTGCGGATTTCATTCAGTATCTGCGCGAAAACGATGCCGGGCGATGCGGTTTCCTGCCGCAATCCAAGCCGAACGAGGCGGGCGGCAGCATAGCCGGTAACGCTTTGGGCGATAAGGTCGAAAGCGGTTCCGGACCGGCCCCGGCTCAGGATGACAGGTCAGAAAATTCCCTGTTCAGGCATTTGAGCATCAGCTCAGGTTTTGAGTCTACAGTTGAAGCCCTGGTGGAAAATACTCTGGTGACAGAGGATCTTGAAGCCGCTATTCAGTTGCGCCGGCTCCATCCGGGGTTTTCCGTGGTCACCCGGTACGGCGATTTAATCGCGGCCAATGGCGCGATGATCGGGGGCAGCAGCAACAAACTGACCGGAATTTATGAAAAAAAGCACGAGATCCGTGATCTTGATATTAGAATTTCAGAACTGAGCGACCGTCTCACCGGGGAGGAGAAGGCCCAGAGTGAACTCGAGTCCGATATCCGGGCCATTGAAACGCGTCTGCATGACCGCACGACCCGGCTGTCCGCCCTGGACAAGGAGTCGGTGCAGGTGGAAAAAGATCTGTACAAGACCGCCGAACGGTTAAAGCATGCCCGTCGCCAGCATGAAATTATCTGCCTGGAAAAACAACGACTGGAAGGGGAAAAAGAGGACATTGAGACCGAAATTCAGGAGCATGACAAGGCCCTTGAAGCCATTGAACAGGATATTGCAGAGGCCAACCAGGCGGTCAATGACACAAAGACAAAAATCGATGAAATCTCCGAGCAGCTTAGGGCTCATGACCAGCGGGAGGTCGATCTGAAGCTTGAGATGACCAGGCTCAATGCAGAGCTTGACAGCACCCGAACCACCCTGCGGCGCCTGCGCCGATTCAGCGGGGAAAGCACGGCCCGGATTGAGGAGACGCAATACGCGATCGAGG
>JAGYOT010000349.1 GCA_018399455.1 Desulfobacterales bacterium | reverse complement strand
CCTACTGGCTCCTGACTTCCCGAAGTTACTTAGAAGCGCTTTTGAAGCCGCTCCTTGAATGGCCGCAGGCAGTGGTTTCGACAAAACCGCTATCCGGAATTATTCTGTTGAATAAACTGTGTCCCACAGAATCAGCTTTTCGGGGAGATGCAGCAAACAATTCAAAAGGAGGCGGCAATGCGGCTTGAAGGGAAGACCATCGGCATTCTCGTGGGCCCCGGATTCGAGGATCTGGAATTCTGGGTTCCTTATATGCGCATGAAGGAAGAAGGTGCGGCTGTCAAAGTGATCGGAACCCGTGCGAAAGAGACCTATCCGAGCAAAAGCGGCGGGCTTGAAGCGGCAAGCGAAGCAGATGCGCAATCGGTGACCGCCGACCAGTTGGACGGACTCATTGTGCCGGGCGGCTGGGCGCCGGACAAACTGCGCCGCAACGGGGATATTCTGCAGCTGGTGCGGGACATGAACAGCCGGAACAAGATCCTGGCCTTTATCTGTCATGCCGGATGGGTGGCGGCCAGCGCGGGCATCTGCAAAGGCAGAAAGGCGACCGGGAGCGCCGGAATCAAGGACGACATGGAAAATGCCGGCGCTGCTTGGGTGGATACGCCCGCCTTTCAGGAAGGCAACCAGGTATGGGGGCGCGTGGTGGCGGATATCCCCGATTTCTGCCGAAAACTGGTTGATGCCTTGTCAAACCCCTTGCCCAAATCGGGCAGCCAATAACCAGCGGGGGGGATGTGACCGGCATCCGACAGGATTCATTGCTTGGACCCGGTGCCTCCCTCATTTAACCAATTTTTTTAAATTGCTCGCTGATAGTAGAT
The DNA here is from genome assembly GCA_018399455.1 of Desulfobacterales bacterium. Lineage (GTDB taxonomy): Bacteria > Desulfobacterota > Desulfobacteria > Desulfobacterales > Desulfosalsimonadaceae > M55B175. Next base: position 2,501 of record JAGYOT010000349.1, on the reverse strand, counting down.
GGAATCATGTAGTTGTCAGGCGCCGGGACAGTAAGGAAATGGAAGCGGTTTTTATGGATGCGCTGTCTCATGGCAGGCGGCAACCCCCTGGCGCGCCAAATTCAGCTCAGATTAAAAATACGGCATTGCCCTTATGGAAGTCTCAATGCTATCGCTGTAAGTAAAGGGAATACGTATTTTCATCAAAACCGGGCGCTTAACTTAAGATCAATCAAACAGGAGGCTGAGATGAACCTTCAGGAACAACTCAACGCCAAAAAGGCGGAAATCGAGTCCGCCGCGCCAAAGCAAGCACTTGAAGTCATGCACCGTACCACGGAAGATTTGAAAACCTCGGATATTATGAACCAGGTTAAAATGGTGGGGGACACTGCCCCGGATTTTACATTGAACGATTACCAGGGTCGATCCGTCAGTCTTTCGGAGAAACTTGCCAGCGGACCTGTCGTCCTTGGTTTTTACCGGGGCGGGTGGTGACCGTTCTGCAATCTGGAGCTGGAAGCTCTTGAAGCAGCAAACCGGCAAATCCAGGAACAGGGCGCATCCCTGGTGATGATTTCGCCGCAAAGTGCCGAAGCTTCGCGCAAGTTTGCCGAAGACAAAGGCCTGAGCATGGCCCTGCTGGTCGATTCGGGAAACCGGGTGGCAAAACAGTTCGGGCTCTTATACACGGTGCCTGATGAATTAAAGAAGGTATACAAGCAGTTGGGGATTGACGTATCGAAGCATAATGACGACGGATCCTGGGAGCTGCCGATGCCGGCCCGCTATATTATCACCACGGATAAAAAAATAAGCTATGCGGAAGTGAGCCCGGATTACATGGTGCGTCCGGACCCTTCCCATACAATCGAGGCGTTGAAAATAATCTGATTCGTTGGAGAAATCCATGCCGGAAGCGAACATGCGTTTGATACTAACCGTTTTTTAACAGGCCTTCAACGAATTCTTTGAGCACCACCGCATTGTTCTTTTCGGTTTCCTTTGAACTGTAGACAAAAGTGTTTGTCTTATCCTGGCAGATATTGTCGAGCAGCGCATTCACCGCTTCCGGATTGGCCTTTAGTTCCTCGGTATAACGGGTCCTGAAAGCAGCCCACTTTTCAGGATCATGTCCGTACCATTGGCGCAGCTCCTTCGACGGTGCCGCACTTTTGGCCCAGTAGTCGATTTGCGCCTTTTCCTTGGAAACACCCCTGGGCCATAACTGATCAACCAGGATGCGACACCCATCGGATTGATCTGCATCTTCAGCGTTTCAACAACTTGTTTCAATGCGGTCAAAAATCGTTTGATATCTTCCTTCGGGCGTTTTCGCTTTTGATCACGGGCGGTCCTTTGCGGATCGACAGGTCGGCCAGCTGGGCCAGGGGCACCTGGGCGCCGCTCGGTGTTGCGACCAGCACCCGCTTCAGCTTCTCAAGATCGTCCCGGAGTTCGCGCTGGTAGCGCAGATTCACGGGATAGCGCGCCAGCCCCTCAACTGTATGGGTGACGTTCATTCCGCCCACACCGCTCATGATCACCTCCTGGACGTCCGCCACGGTGAGACCGTATCGGGCAAGCTCATGGCGCTTGATCTCAAAGTCGAGGTAGTTGCCGCCGGTGGTACGTTCGGAATAGGCGGAAAGCGTTCCCGGGATGCCGCGCACCACCTTTTCGATCCGGCTGCCAAGTGCCGAGAGCTTCCCCAGGTCAGGCCCCATGAGCTTGATGCCCACCGGGGTTTTGATGCCTGTTGAGAGCATGTCGATGCGGGTCTTGATCGGCATGGTCCAGGCGTTGGTCAGGCCGGGAAACTGGATGGCCGCATCCAGGTCATCGCTGAGCTCATCAATGGTGATATAACGCTCCTCAGGCCAAACCCGGGTCAGCGGTGCCTTGAGCCACCCGGGCCATTTCGAAAAGAACCGGTCCACCTCGGTTTTGCGCCATTCATGAAGAATTTCCCCGTTTTTCTCCTCCGGTAAGATCAGGGTCAGCGGCGCCTTGAGCCATCGGGGCCAGTCCGAGAAGTAACGCTCCACCCGGACTTTTTCATACTCCACCCTGGGCCGCAGCATAATGGTGGTCTCAATCATGGTCAGCGGGGCGGGGTCCGTTGCCGTCTTTGCCCGGCCGATCTTGCCGTGTACGCTTTTGACCTCCGGGAAGCGCTTGATAATCTTGTCGGTCTGCTGGAGCAGCTCCCGCGCCTTGGTCACGGAAATGCCCGGCAGGGTGGTCGGCATGTAGAGAAGATCCCCCTCGTTTAACGGCGGCATGAATTCACTGCCGAGCTGTCGGGCCGGATACCAGGTGGCCGCCAATACCGCCACCGCAATCAGAATCGTAAGCTTTCGCCAGTTGACAACTTTGGTAATAACCGGCCGGTAAAGCTTGACCAGCAGGCGATTGATCGGATTGCGCGCTTCCGGGAAAACCCGCTGGGGGACCAGGCAGATCACGGCAAAAACGGAAATCCCAATGGCGGCCATCAGGCTCCAGTCCGGAAGGTCTGC
>JAGYOT010000348.1 GCA_018399455.1 Desulfobacterales bacterium | reverse complement strand
CGAAGATCCGGCCAGGATGGCGCCGGCTAACGGCAGCGGGGCGGCGGCTTCCGGAAAGACGGTCAAACAGACCATGAAAATCGACGCTGACCGGATCGATCTTCTGCTTGAAACCATCGGTGAACTGGTCATTGTCGAGTCCATTGTCAGTCAGGAGGCAGCGCTTCGCCAGGGTGAATCCCGGGAGCTTGAGAGAAACCTGGGCCAGCTCACCAAAATCACCCGCAGCCTTCAGGATATGGGGATGTCCATGCGTCTGATCCCCATTGATAATACGTTCCGGAAGATGGGCCGCCTGGTTCGGGATCTGGCCAAGAAATCCGGCAAAAAAATCGAGCTCGCCATGGAGGGACGGGAGACTGAACTGGACAAAGCCATGGTGGAAAAACTGGGAGATCCTCTGGTGCATATGGTACGAAACGCTGTAGACCACGGGATTGAACCATCAATGGCAGACCGGGAGTCGGCAGGAAAAAATCCGACAGCGACTATCCGGCTTAAAGCCTATCACCAGGGCGGAAACATCCATATTGATATCCAGGATGACGGGAGAGGGCTGGATCGGGACACAATTGCCGCCAAGGCCATGGAACGCGGGCTTATCACCGGCACGGATAACATGAGCGATGAAGATATTTTTGCGCTGATCTTTGAGCCGGGATTTTCTACGGCCAAACAGATCACCGATGTCTCGGGCCGGGGCGTTGGCATGGATGTGGTCAAAAGCAACATTGAGAGCATGCGGGGCAACGTTCGAATCAAATCGGAGAAAGGCGTTGGTACCAAATTCACCCTCGTCCTGCCGCTTACCATGGCCATTATTGACGGCATGATTGTAAGGGTCGGCTCTGAGCGTTATATTCTGCCGCTGCTATCCATCATCGAGTCCTTTCAGCCCACCCGGAAGATGATTACAACGGTTTCAGGCAAAGGAGAGACGGTTCCCTTCAGAAATCGCCTGCTGCCCATGTTTCGTCTGTCCGGCTTGTTTAATACCCCGGATGCCCAGACGGATCCCGAAAAGGCACTGGTCGTGGTTGTGGAGGATGCCGGCCGTCAGGTCGCCGTGATGGTGGACGAACTGCTCGGCCAGAATCAGACGGTGATCAAGAATATGGGAGAAGGGCTTAAAGATGTTGAGGGCATTGCCGGCGCAAGCATCATGCCGGATGGCCGGCCGGGGCTGATCATTGATGTCAACGGCCTTGTCAAGATGGCCATGGGATAGGAAACGGAAATAAGGCAGCCAAAGTTTTGCGACAGACCTGAATTTGAAACAACAATAGCTGCGGCGGCGGTTTTGAACCCGTCCGCCGGGCGGAAAACGCAAGGGAGAAAAAAATGAGCGAAGCAGCATTAAAAACCCGTGAACAGCAGGAAAGTTTGGCCCATCTGGCAGGCAAGTATCTGACTTTTCTTCTGGGAGAGGAATCCTATGGACTGGAGATTCTGAAGGTCCAGGAAATTATCGGAATGCAGGCGATTACCCGGATTCCCCGAACCCCCCCGTATGTAAAGGGCGTTATTAATCTGAGGGGCAAGGTGATCCCTGTCATTGATTTGCGCCTGCGCTTTAATATGGAGACGGTTGAGGTCTCGCGCAAGACCTGCATTATCGTGGTCCAGATAAGCAAGTCGGAAGCCAGCGTGACCATGGGGATTGTGGTCGATGAGGTCTCCGAGGTCCTGGAAATATCGGCGGAGGAGATTGAACCTGCCCCGGCTTTCGGCACCCAGGTGGAAACCTCCTTTATTCTGGGAATGGCCAAGACGGAAAGCGCGGTCAAAATTCTTCTGGATATCGATAAAATCATGTCTGAAGAGGAAATGGCGGCCCTGGCCAAAAACGCCGGGTGATATCCGGAAGAAAGCGTTCCACAGAAAACGGCCGGCAGTGGGGGGAGTGTGTCCGGAGGCGGTGTTCCCCCTTGACCAGGACAATAGCAGGAATTCCAAATGAACGGGTATGCCAATCTGGAGCAGCAGACATTTAAACATTTTGCTGAGCTCATCTATAAAGAGGCGGGCATCCATCTGGCCGAGCACAAGCAGGCACTGGTGTCCGCCCGGTTGAGCAAGCGCATGCGAGCGCTTAAAATCAATGATTTTGATGAGTACTACAACTATGTCCGCAATGACCGGAGCCAGGGGGAACTCTCCCAGCTTCTGGATGCGATTTCGACCAACGTCACGTTCTTTTATCGGGAGGCGGATCATTTTGATGTTTTGTCCACACGGGTTCAGGAATGGGCCCAGGCCGGCCAGACCCGGTTTCGGCTCTGGTGTGCGGCAGCATCCACCGGCGAGGAACCGTATACCATAGCCCTCACCCTGGCAGAAGCCCTGGATGATCTGCGGGATGTGAAAATCCTGGCAACCGATATTTCGACGTCGGTTCTGAACGCAGCAGGAATCGGTGAGTATGAGGCCAAAAAACTTGAAAAGATTTCCCGGCCTCTGAGACAAAAATATTTTTTACCGGTTCAGGGCAAAGGGGCCAAGGCCTACCGGATCAAAAAACCCGTCAGGGATATGATCACGTTTAAATGGCTCAATCTGTCCACCCCCCCCTTTCCCATGCGCGGCCCCCTGGATGTCATTTTCTGCCGGAATGTTATGATCTATTTTGACAATGCGGTCAGACAGCGCCTTTTGGATGAAATGCATCGTCTATTAAAACCGGGCGGGTATTTGATGGTCGGCCACGCTGAGAGTCTTTCCGGGCTGCTTTCCGGTTTTAAATCGATACGGCCTTCGGTCTATATAAAACAATAAACAAGGAAAACCATGGCTCTGTGCGTTGTTGATATAGCGGATATGAAAATTTCGGACAAACCGGCGGATACCTTGATTACTTATTCCCTGGGGTCATGCCTTGGTGTCACGATCTATGATCCCGTGCTGCAGCTGGGCGGAATGATCCACTGCATGCTGCCCTTATCCAAGGTGGACAAGGAAAAGGCCAAAATCCGGCCCTATATGTTTGTCGACACCGGCATGCAATTGATGCTCGGCAGCCTTTATGAATACGGTCTGCGAAAGGCGCGGGCTGTGATCAATGTGGCCGGGGGCTCCCGGGTGCTTGACAGCCAGGGTGTTTTTAAGATCGGGGAACGCAATTTTACCGTACTGCGCAAAATTCTCTGGAAAAACGGTCTGCTCATGAATGTTCAGGAAGTGGGCGGCAACAAGTCCCGGACCGTGAGCCTGGATGTGGGAACCGGCCGTTTCTCCATAAAATCAGGAGGTAAACTGGTTCATTATGACCTACCTTAATCAGATTGAGCCCCATATCGATCGTTTTCCGGAGATGCCGCCGCTTTGCCAGAGTCTTCTGGGATATCTCAATGAC
>JAGYOT010000347.1 GCA_018399455.1 Desulfobacterales bacterium | reverse complement strand
GGATTTGAGATTAATGCCCCCGGAGTCAAAGGTTACGCCTTTCCCTACCAGAGCGCAGGTTTTTTTAGGCTTTTTGGGGCGATAGTCAAGGATCACCATGCGCGAGCGGCTTTTACTTCCGGCACCCACCGAGATAATGCCGTCCATCTTGTTTTTCTTGAGCGACTGTTCATCCAGCACCGTAACGGTAAGGTTCTCCTTGCCCGCTGCCTTGGTTACAGAGCGGACAAACCGGTCCGGCCGCTTTTCATTGGGCGGCATACTGACCCATTCCCTGGCCATGAGGGTGCTTTTACAGATAATCTCCACCCTGCCGGGAAGGGCTTTGAGCTCATGGGCAGACCCAGGATCCGTCAAAAGCGCAATGGACTGAACCGGCTTCTGCTTTTTTTCGCTCTTGTAATGGTCAAACACGTGGTTGCCGAGGCAGGCGCCCTCCAGCAGGGACCTGCCGGCAACAGGAAGGTCAAACAGAAGCCGCCCCGCATCCGGCAGACTAAGGACCATTCCTCCCAGCGCCAATTGAATCGCCTTTTTAACAGCTTTCCCTGCAGCCCTGCGAAGTGTTTCAGGCTCTGTCTCCCTGATTTTGCCGACACCCAGAAACAGCACCCGCGCAGCTTCAGCCCGGTACGGCCCGGCCGCATCAGGCCCATACAGCAAAAGTTCATCTGATTTCCGACCCTTAAACTCCGGGTAGGTTTTGGCCGCACTCACCAGACCCCGGACGGATTCATCCGTGTGCAGCAGTTCATCCTCGGCCACCGGTATCACCAGCAGCTCTGTTTCGATGGTTCGAATGTCCCCGCTTTTTATTTCAAGCAAAAAAGCCTCCTTTTATCGGCTACAGCCGGCGCTCTTTACTGATTGCCTCGTAGGCCTCCTGTATTTCTCTGAATTTGTCATTGGCAAATTTGACGAATTCCTCGGGCAGTCCTTTGGCGGCAATGGTATCCGGATGATAGTCCCGCACAAGGCTTCGGTACTTTTTTTTAATCGTCTCATCCGTGTCGCTGCGGCTGCAGCCCAGACGGGCATAAAACCGATCCGTGTCCCTGACATAACGGGATTTGAGCTTCTGGTAATCCGCCTCTGTCAGTTTAAAGATCCGGACGGCGGAGAGAATGAGCCGTTCTTCATCCTCCTGAAGGCTGCCATCGGCCACGGAAACCCGAAGCAGGATATCGATCATCAGTTCAAGCAGCTGCGGCTGCCCGTAAAAATGCTGATAAAACTGACCGGCAAAATCCTCAAAAGACTGAGGGGTCCGAAGCGCTGCATGAAATATCTGTTCCGCCGCCTGCTGACTCTGGGCGTTCAGGTTTAAATCCCGTACCATGAACTGCCGAATGGAGCGCATCTCAGCATCAGAAATCCGGCCGTCCGCTTTTGCCAGCTTGGCCAGCATGGAAAAAGAGGCCACGAAAAAGGCCATCTGAGATCTCTCTGCAGATGATCGCCCCGATCTGTCCGTTATCAGTTCTACACTTTCATCATTGCCGTCAAACATGTGACCAAAGACCGCCCCGGCCACGGCCCCTAAAGGCCCGCCCATTGCAAATCCGATGGTCCCGCCGATGGCTTTTCCCAACCAGCCCATGGGTTTAATGATCCCTTCCCAATATGTGATCAGCCGGCGATCCGGCTTTTAACTGCTTCCTTAGCACATTTAAGGCCATCACGGCAAACATCTGTTTGTTGGCGAGGCGCTCCTTAAACGGGGAGTGAAAGCGCTTGCCGGCAGAACCGTCAGGCCCGGCAATGCCGATGCATACGGTGCCGACCGGTTTTTCCCCGCTGCCGCCGGTCGGCCCGGCAATGCCGCTGGTGGCAATGCCGTAATCGGCGCGAGCGATCCGTCTCACGCCTTCGGCCATGAGTCTGGCGGTTTCCTCGTGCACGGCACCGTATTTATCAATCGTTTCCGCAGGGACCCCCAGGAGATCCCTTTTTGCCGCATTGGCATATGTCACGGCGGAGAGCCGGAAATAATCCGAACTGCCGGAAACGTTGGTCAAAAGATGCCCCACCAGTCCCCCGGTGCAGCTCTCGGCCGCAGCCACCGTCGCCTTTTTATCAAAGAGCAGCTGCGCGACCTCTGCTTCCATGGACCGCCCCCGGCTTGAAAACAGATACGCGCCGAACCTTTCCTCCACCCATGAGGCGGCGGCCTCCAAATCCGGGCCAAGCGCTTCAGGGGCTTTGCCGGTTGCGATCAGCTTGATGTAAACCACCGGGAACCGGGCCAAAAGGCCGTAGCGGATACCTGGAAAAGAAGCCTCGATTCCCGCGAGCCTTTCATTGACATGGGATTCCGGCAAACCAAAAACCGAAAGGGTTTGAATCCGCCGATAAAGGTCCGGAGGCTGCAGGGTGTTTTCAATCTCCGGCAGAACCTGCGCTTCAAGCATGGCCTTCATTTCAAGGGGAATGCCCGGCAAAAAATAACAGCGGCACCTGCCGATGATGACCATAAAACCCGGCGCGGTCCCCATGTGGTTAAGAATGGGGACCGCCCCCCTGGGCAGGAGCGCCTGCTTAAACTCGGACGGAGATGCCTTTCGTCCGTATTTTTCAAAAAACCCTTCAATATAGGCACTTGCCCGGGGATTAGGTTCCAGTTCAGTCGCCGCCGCACGCGCGGCAGCTTCGGCCGACAGATCATCCTTTGTGGGGCCCAGTCCTCCGGTAACCACCGCAAGATCGGCCCGATCGCAGATTTCCCTCAAAACACCGGCCAAAGCCTCCAGGTCATCGCCCACACAGGTGTGGCGGGCGACTTCAATGTCCATGGCCATCAATTTCTCCGCGATATGGGCGGCATTGCTGTCAATCACGGCACCCGAACAGATTTCATCCCCGGTGGATAATATTTCAGCTATCATAGGATCCCTGTATTCCTTTGATTTTGGTTCGATTCCCTGTTATTTATGGCATGCTGTCCCCGGGGAGACAATCTTTTTCTTTGCCCAAGGTGCTGTGAGCGCCGATACGTTATTGGATATCCCATGGAAGCTCAAAAAAAAAGACAGCTGGACGTTCTGAACCAGGAGATAAAAAAGTGCCGGCAATGCCGGCTGCACAACACCCGTACCCATGCCGTCTGTGGAGAAGGCAGTCTGGATGCCACGCTTCTGCTGGTCGGCCAGGCCCCCGGTGAAACCGAGGACAGGGAAGGCAGAATGTTTATCGGCCGTGCTGGCAGGACTCTGGATGAACTGCTGGCCGGTGCCGGCATCAGGCGTGAAGCTCTTTACATGACGAACCTGGTTAAATGCCTGTTGCCCGGGAACCGGGAGCCCAGAGTGGATGAAATCAAGGCCTGCAGCCCATATCTGGAAAAGGAAATCTCGC
>JAGYOT010000346.1 GCA_018399455.1 Desulfobacterales bacterium | reverse complement strand
TGATCCCATCTCTGATATCCCCAGGCTTTTTGCCGATGCCGGCGATATTGACGTGGCCCTGGTAATTCTGCACGGAACCTATGGCGAAGACGGAACTGTTCAGGGGCTGCTCGACCTGTTAAACATCCCCTATCAGTGCTCCGATACCTTGGGCAGTGCCCTGGCCATGAATAAAATCGCCTCCAAAACCCTTTATGAGGCGGCCGGCATCCGTGTGCCGGCTTATATCGCGCTCAACCGTCATGATTCAATAGATGCCAAAGAGTGGGTTCGTAGATTGGGCCTGCCAATGGTAGTAAAGCCGGCATGCAGCGGCTCAAGCATCGGCATGAGTATTGTTCGGGATGCAGTAGAGCTGCCGGAAGCCCTGGAGACGGCTTTCGCCCTGGATGCGCGTGTGCTGCTCGAGGCTTATATTCCGGGAACTGAGATTACGGGCGCCGTGATTGGCAATAACATCCTGGAAGCGCTTCCGATTGTCGAAATCGTGCCGGGTGACCAACATGAATATTTTAATTTTACGGCCAAGTATACCGCCGGCGAAACCCAGGAAATCTGTCCGGCCCGCATCAGCAAGGCGCTTGCCGAACAGGCTCAGGCGCTGGCCTGCCGTGCGCATGAATCCCTTTTTTGCAAGGGCTACAGCCGAACGGATATGATTCTTGCGCAGGACGGCATCTATGTGCTGGAGACGAACACGATTCCGGGGATGACGCCGGCAAGCCTGCTTCCCCTGGCAGCCCGGACCCACGGGCTGAGCTTTGGCCGGCTGCTTGACCGGCTGATCGAACTGGGGCTTGAGCGCGGAAAACCAGACAGATTCAAAGGACAGGAACCCGAATGAATATTCTTATCATCGGCAGCGGCGGCAGGGAACATGCCCTTGCCTGGAAAATGGCGAAAAGCCCGAGGGTTAGAAAAATTTACTGTGCGCCGGGCAATGCCGGCATTGCCAACGTGGCCGAATGTGTGGCCATTGAACCCTCCGACATTGTTACCCTGGCTGCTTTTGCGCGGGAAAAGGCGGTTGATTTGACCGTGGTTGGTCCGGAGGGCCCCCTTGCCGAAGGTATCGTGGACAAGTTTGAAAGGCAGGGCCTTAAGATATTTGGTCCCGGCAGAAGATCGGCTGAACTTGAATCAAGCAAGATTTTTGCGAAGCGCCTGATGCAGCGCTACGGTATTCCAACGGCGGCGGGCAGGGCCTTTACCCGGTTTGGCAGCGCCAAAGATTATATCAATAAAATTGAACCGCCTATAGTGGTAAAGGCCGACGGGCTGGCTGCCGGTAAAGGGGTTATGGTCTGCAGGACCCGGGAAGAAGCGATTGCTGCGCTCGATTCGATGATGAAGAAAAATATTTTCGGCAGGGCCGGGAAAAAGGTGCTGATTGAGGAGTGCCTGGAAGGCGAAGAGGCCTCTTTTATTGCCATAACTGACGGAGAAACCGTCCTGCCTCTGCCTCCTTCCCAGGACCACAAGGCCGTCTATGACAATGATGAAGGACCGAACACGGGAGGCATGGGGGCTTACTCGCCGCCGCCCCTGGTGGATGCCGCCATGCGTCAAAAGATAATGGATGAAGTGATGGTCCCGACCGTCCGGGCTATGGCTGCGGAGGGCCGGCCCTACAAGGGTGTTCTGTATGCGGGACTGATGATCAAACGGGACCGTGTCAAGGTCGTGGAATTTAACGCGCGGTTTGGTGACCCGGAAACCCAGCCGCTGATGATGCGTATAAAGTCGGATATTGTGCCCATTATCTCAGCAGCTGTTGAAGGAGGCCTTGACAAATGCCGCGTCGAGGTCGATGAACGGCCCTCCGTCTGCGTTATCATGGCCTCTCACGGTTATCCCGGATCCTATAATAAGGGCATGCCGGTTTCCGGTCTTGACGCCGTTCGCCGTATGAAGGATGTGGAGGTGTTCCACTCCGGTACAGCCATAGAAGACGGCCGAATCGTCACCAGCGGCGGCCGGGTCCTGGGGGTGACCGCACTGGATGATTCGATTGCAAAGGCCATCAAAAAGGCCTATCAGGCAGCCGGCAAAGTCGATTGGCAGGGGGTTCACTATCGTTCCGATATAGGTCAAAAAGCGGTCAGGCGGCTGGAAACACCGCCGCAGGTAGGCATTGTAATGGGAAGCGACTCCGACTACAAGGTTATGAAGGAAGCCGGCGAAGTATTGAGACGCTTTGGCATTCCTTATGAGATCACTGTGGCCTCAGCTCACCGGACCCCCCAGCGGGCTAAGGAATTTGCAGCCTCCGCCCTTGACCGGGGAATGCGGGTTATTATTGCCGGAGCCGGCCATGCCGCCCATCTGGCAGGAGTCCTGGCGGCTCACACCCCGCTTCCGGTGATCGGGGTACCTGTTGATTCATCTGCACTCTCCGGCATGGACTCACTCCTGTCAACCGTTCAAATGCCGCCCGGTGTTCCGGTGGCCACCATGGCCATTGGTCGATCCGGGGCCCGCAATGCCGGTATCCTGGCCGTACAGATGCTCTCCATTGCCGAATCGGATCTCCGGCAGGAACTCATGGATTTTAAGGCGGAAATGGCGGAAGAAATTGAAAAAAAGGCTGAAGCATTCCGATTTTAGCCATCGTATTGTCCGGGTGGATCCCGGCAAACCGGACGCGTCCGTTATTCGCCGGGCAGCGGATGCAATAACCAATGGAGGGCTTGGCATTTTTCCCACCTGGAGTCTTTACGGCATCGGGGCCGATATCGGCCGGCCGGATGCCGTGTCCCGTGTGTTTCATGCCAAAAGGAGGCTGTCCACGAAGCCGATCGCCATCCTGATCGGTTCCCGATATGAGATCCCCTTATATGCCCTGACCGTTTCTGAAACGGCTCATCGGCTGATGGAGACTTTCTGGCCGGGACGATTGACGATTGTGTTGGCAGCCGCACCCTCTATCCCCGAAGCTCTGACCGGCAGAACCGGAAAGATTGGCATTCGTGTCCCCTTTCATCCGGTGGCAGTCGCCCTCCTAAAAGCTCTCGAGCATCCGATTACAGGGACCAGCGCGAACCTGGCCGGCCAGCCCGGCTGTGCCGATGTGGCGGACCTGGCCCCTGAGGTGATGGCCGAGACAGCCATCATTCTTGATGCCGGCCCGCTTTTCGGGGGCGCGGGATCAACCGTTGTGGATGCCACGACAACGCCGCCCACAATAATCAGGCAGGGGTCGGTCTCAGCTGATGAAATAAAACAATGCCTTGGCATGGAACCCGGGCTGATGGGACCGGCCGCTGATCCCTATTGACAAGGCAAATGATTTCTCATATAAGATGCATTGTGCCGGAGTGGTGGAATTGGTAGACGCAGAGGACTCAAAATCCTCCGGGC
>JAGYOT010000345.1 GCA_018399455.1 Desulfobacterales bacterium | reverse complement strand
TTTGGGTTTACCCTTTGAAGTTTTGCTATTCTTATCATACTGTTTGCTCCATGTCTAAATAAAATATGTCAGGCAAGCTTTGAAAATCCTCCATATCGCCAAATTCTATCCCCCCGTCCCGGGCGGGATAGAGAATTTTTTGTTTGATCTGGCCAATGCTCAGGTAGCGCAGGGTCACACGGTTTACGTGCTGGCGCATCAGGCCGGATTTGGCAGAAAGACGCGCTGGGAAAGCTTAAACGGGGTAAATGTGGGCCGTATCCGGACATTCGGGCAGGCCGCCTATGCGCCGGTGACCCCTGAATTCCCGCTTCAGCTTCTGCCATTGTGCGGCCGGTTTAAGCCGGATGTCATTCATGCCCATCTTCCCAATACTTCCGTTTTTTGGCTGTTGTTTGCAAAAAAGAAGTGCCCGTGGGTACTTCACTGGCACTCGGATGTTGTTCCCTCTGCTCTTGACAGGAAAATGGCCGCTTTATATAGGCTCTACCGCCCCTGGGAGAAGTGGCTGCTCAACCGGGCGGACCGGATCATTACCACATCGACACCTTATCTGAAAACCAGTCGGCCGCTCTCAGCTTTCCGGGACAAATGCACGGGGATTCCCTTGGGCATTAATCCTGCCAGACTGCCATATCGCCGCCGTTTCGCCGGTTTCCGGGAAGGTCGTCGTTTCACGGTGCTGAGTGTCGGCCGCTTCGCCTATTACAAGGGGTTTGAACACTTGATCGAGGCGGCAGCCAATGTGCCGGAGGCCGATTTTATGGTAGTCGGCGGCGGGCCCCGGTATATGGCGATAAAGAAGCAGGTATCGCAAAAGGGACTCAAGAGACGTGTCCATCTTCCGGGCGAGGTGGACGAGGCCTGTTTAAGGCGTTTGTTTGATGAATGCGATGTGTTCTGTCTGCCTTCTGTTGAACGAACCGAGGCCTTTGGGCTTGTGCTGCTGGAAGCCATGAGCTGCGGAAAGCCTCTGATCAGCACAAGCATTCCCGGCTCCGGCGTCTCTGAAGTCAACCGGCACGGCGAGACCGGACTCCAGGTGCCGCCTGCCGATCCGGAGGCTCTGGCCGATGCCGTCCGTTTGCTGCAGCAAAACCCGGGCATCCGGCGCCAAATGGGTGAGGCTGCGCGCCGCCGGCTTGTTACGGATTTCCATATAAATTCTGTCACAGACCGTATCACTTCGCTTTATAATAGTTATATTGTATGATAGTTAAATACATGGGAGGGCCATATGAACAAAGCCATTTCCGTACGGATTCCTGACGAGCTTGTTTCAAGATTAAACGAAATATCGATTGAAACACAGCGCTCCAAATCGTTTCATGTGCAGAAGGCCATAGAAGCATACCTGGCTGAAATGGCGGATTTGCAGGTAGCCCTAGATCGTTTGCAGGATCCTTCAGATCCGGTTGTTTCCATTGAAGCCATAAGGATGGAACTTGACCTGTAAAATCGCTTTTAAGAAGTCGGTGGCACGGGATCTGAAAAAAATTGACAAGACACAGGCAGAAAAAATTCTGCAAAAAATTGAACTGGAACTGCCCTCCAAAGCAAAAACCATTCCTGTGCTCACGGGTCAGTTTGCCGGGCTTCGAAAATTTCGGGCCGGTAAATACCGGGTGATCTTCTCAATCATTGGCGATACCGTCCTGGTGTTAAGGAATGCAGTGTACTCTCCCGGGGACAGGCTTAAGCCTGTCCCCTTTCAGAGGAGAGGGCATGCAGCGCAACGTTGATATTGGAGTTTTTGTTTTGCCATCAAAATCAGGGTGAATAAAAATGTCTGCACAAGACAAGGATATTCGTTGGCAGCAGCGTTTTTCCAATTATAGGAAAGCGCTGTCTCAGTTGCGCAAATTTGTTGATAAAGGCGAGCTTTCTGAACTGGAGGAGCAGGGTGCGATCCAGGCTTTCGAGTATACCTATGAACTGGCCTGGCTGGTTTTAAAGGATTTTCTTGAATATCAGGGGCAAACCGATATCTATGGCTCCAGGGATGCGATAAAAAAAGCGTTTGCGACAGGGCTTATTGAAGACGGGGAAAAGTGGATGGATGCCTATGTCAGCCGTACAAAGACTTCCCACACGTATAATGAGGAAACCGCAAAAGAAGTGGTAAATGCTGTTTTGACAGATTATTATGACCTGTTTGCAGCTTTGGAAAGCAAAATGGAAACATTGCTTGATCGGTAAAGGACTGTTTGTATTGGAAAGTTATCGTTTTGGCCTGAAAGAATCAGTGCTCTCGGAGATAATCGATGTATTCAAAAGATATTCGAATGTGGAGGAGGTAATCCTGTATGGCTCCCGTGCAAAAGGCAGTTATAAACCAGGCTCTGATGTAGATCTGGTCATTAAGGGAGGACGGCTGAATCTTGGCGACATCAACCGGATCACACTTGATCTGGACAATTTGAATCTGCCGTATATCTTTGATGTTTCCATATACCACCGAATAGATAACCCTGAACTTATCGATCATGTTAAACGTGTCGGCCAAACCCTGTATAAGCGAAAATGAGCTTTTCCAGGGGGGGGCTGTTTCGGTTTAAAAGAAAACCCGTTACATTAAAATGGTTCAGTACAAGAAAGCTCCAGAAAAGCAGAAAAACCCATGACTCTAGCTTCTGATCAGAACCCGGATCCGATTTATCCCAAAGACCTGCTCACAACCGAGCGGCCGGATAAACCCTGGCGTATTGCCCAGGTCAAAAGCCGGCGGGAAAAAGCTTTGGCCTGCTTCCTGGCCCAGGCGGAAATCGGCTACTATCTTCCCATGTACCGCCGCCGTCAGGCTTCTGAGAAAAGGGCGCGCTATAGCCTGATGCCGCTTTTTACCGGTTATATTTTTTTCCGGGGCGATGATTTTGACCGGCACAAGGCCTTTCGGACGAACCATATCGCCCGGGTTATTGAGGTGAAGGATCCGGCTACCCTGGTCCGCGAACTCCTCAATATTAATAGAGCCCTTGAAGGCGAGCGGGCCGTCTATCCGGTGGAGTTTTACAACACCGGTCAGCTCGTGCGGATCAAAAAAGGCCCTTTAAAAGACGTGGAAGGCATCATTGTCCGAAAGGACCGCAATTTTCGTCTGATTCTTTCTGTCTCCAGCATCATGCAATCCATCTCTGTTGAAGTCGATGCTGACATGGTTGAGTCATCGAAATAAACTGAAAATGAAACTGTCGCAAAAAATGCGTAACGCCGGGAAACGGATTCTGCAGCGGATTTTGCCGGGTGCCGGCAGTTCTATTTACATCCGGTTGAAAAATGAAACGAAAAATTAATCAAAAATCAAGGCCTGACCCCGGGACGCTCCAGTCAATGATTAAACCATATGAGGGCATGGATCTT
>JAGYOT010000344.1 GCA_018399455.1 Desulfobacterales bacterium | reverse complement strand
AGTGCAGGCAAATGCTGGTGGCGTCGCTGTCCACCCCCATGTGGGTGCGGTGCATGATTTCTGAGGTTTCCCGGTCAATGCCCCGGGGCATAATCCTGAATTTTAGCCAGATTTCACGCCGCTTCTCCGGCGCCCGGGCTGAAAGCGCCAGCTCAGAACGGCGCGTACCGTAGTCCTCCTGCATGGCGTAGGCGAGCTCACCGGCAATGGTATTTACCGGTTTGTCTTCGGTTTCAATGCCGTACTCCCGGGCCACGCGCTTTAATTTCGCTTCGTCCGAAACGGCGTAGCCGGGCGCGCTTCCTTCGGCAACATTTGCCAGAACCTCAACGAGATCCCGGCCCCGCAAACCCCGGCTTGCGGGCCCTCTCCAAAAGGGTCGATCCGACAGGGGCCCATAGCACAATTTTTACAGCTAAGGCCCATTTCGCAGAAACCACAATGGGGAAGCTGGGCCTGATAGCGGTCCCAAACCGTTTCGACCTGGTCCTTTTGCGCCTTTTTGATCAGCAGCTGCCCATCCTTCGTGGATGTCAATTGATCGTGGTGACTCATCTCGTTTCCTCCCTTATCTGGCTGTGTTGATGGCGGTGCGTGATTTTTTGGTGCGGTTCAAAAGCGAGAATCCCGGGGCTTTCAGTGCAGCTTCGGCATCACTGGAGAGGCTTTGCGCGACTTCATCGGTTTTTCGTTTCATGGCCGCGGCAGGCTCCTCAAAGGTCAGGGCCCCGGTTTTGCAGACCTCAACGCAGGCCGGGATCATTCCCTTCTGCCGGCGTTCGATGCAGTTGTCGCATTTGACCGCCACCACCTTGTTCAAGGGAGCCGCCGGGTCTTCGTGGTACCGGATTACGCCGTACGGGCAGGCCATGGCGCAGGATGCGCAGTTTATGCAAATGCCGGGATCAATCAGTACCGTGTTGGTCGCGGTGTCCCGGTATATCGCCCCGGGCAGACATGCCATCATACAGGGCGCAGGGTTGCAGTGCCGGCAACGATTGGGAAACCCCTCTTCAAATGTGCCTACCCCGACATGCACGCGGGGTTTGGGAAGCGGGGTCTCACCGGCTGCGGAAAAAAGCGTTTGGCTCTTTGAATGGGCGGTGGCGCAGGCGAGCATGCATTGCATGCAGCCCAAGCAGCGTTCGGGATGGACGATCACCTCTTTCATCGTGCCTCCTTGGAGTTTGGAAATTAATGTATTGGACAAGCCCGGGATCCGGGCATGAGCCTGGCGAAATTAAAATCCGGGGCAAGGAGACGGCTCTTGTCCTTTTCAACGGGCAGCCCGCTCCGGATAAGCGCGGTCAGGATACCGCCCTGCTCGATGCGGTTGACCATGGCAAAGCCTGCGAGGACATCCTTTCGGAATACGAGCTTCCGGTAAAGTCGGCGGCGCCTGTCAGTTTCTGTTAAAACCTGAATTTCCATGTCATCCGACGGCGGATGGACAAGCCCTGCCGTCATCACATCCGTGTCAAAAATCCGGATTACGTTTCGGCTGAGGCTGCCTTTGTAGACAAACCGCCTTCCGGCCATGTTTGTGCCGGCCACCTCTCCCTGAGCGACAGCCTCCGGCCATATGGCATTGACCCAGGGACGCTTTCTGGCGATATCGATAAATTCAGCCACATCACCGGCGGCATAGACATCGGCGGCACTGGTCTCCATGCAGCCATTGACAAGAATGCCGGCATCCACTTTGATTTTATCCCGGGGCACAAAACCGTGGGCCGGGAATACCCCTTTTCCGATGACCACCAGCTCACAGGGGATATGACCGCCGTCAGCCAGAAAAGCACCGCGGACCCGATCCCCGCCTTCAAAACCGATGACCTGCGAGCCAACGCGCACGAGCAGTCCCCGGCTTTTCAGCACTTCAAGGATCATCTGTCCGGCGGTTTCATCAACCTGCATGGAAAGCGGATAGCCCGAGCTGATCAGCATGGTGACCTGAAGACCGCGCCGCAGGAGTCCGTATGCCGCTTTGAAGCCCACAAGGCCTCCGCCCAGAACCAGGGCATTTTTAAATGACGGCAGGGCGTTTATCATCTGTCGGACCTGAGCATAGTTGCGCATGTAAAAGATGTTATCCAGATTCTGGTTTTCGGCATCGATGGCACGCGGATCGCTTCCGCTGGCAATCAGCAGCTTATCATAGGAAAAGCTTTGCCCGTCGGCCGTGGCAAGGTTTTTGCTCTCCGGATCAAGTTGTGAGACCCGGGTTCCCAGAACCGGATGAATCCGGAGAGTATCATAGAAATCGGCGCTCCGGATGGGCAGGGCCTTTTCAGAAACCGTACCCTCCAAAACCATACTGATCATGGGGCGGCAATAAGGCGGGAAATTCTCGTCGCCGAGCATGGTGATAGCGCTTTGCGGATCCAGTCGGCGAAGGGTTTCACCGGCAGTGGTGCCGGCCACCCCGTTGCCGATGACAACATAATGCATGGGCACCTCCGGTCAAGTTAAGCGCTGGCCCCTGGGGAATCTGTAACGGATATTGTATCATCTCCCATTTATAATGATAAAACGATTGATTCTTCGGGTCAACAGTTTGGAAAAAATGCAGTTTGGGGAAAACGGGTTCAGCGAGGGTGGGGCGTTAAGGGATCGGCATAACGGCAAAAATAAATGTGCTCCAGATGGCGTGCGAGATGATCACCGCAGAGATGTCGTTCAGACGCCAGTACATGGCGCCCCAGAATGCCCAGGCAACCGCCGCCGCCCCGACGAGCATGAAGTTTAGCGACCAGAGGTGAACGCCTGCATAAACAAGGGCGGCCATAAGCCATCCGCCGGCGCTGCCGAAGCGGCGCATGAGCTTCTTCTGGAGGTAGCCCCGCCAGTAAATTTCCTCACAGGGACCGGTAACAAAAAAGAGTAGCAGGGCGGCCAGCAGGACCGTTCCGGTGCCGGCTTTCCAGTCAGACGCGTGTTCCTTCAAAACAGGACCTCCAGGATCAGCGAGAAAAGCAGAAGGAGCCCGAAGGCGGTGTCAAGCTGGGCTGTCCTGGCATCCGCGTCATCGGGGATTTTTTCCTTCATGATCCGAAGCAGTTTAACGGCGATGGGCAGGGACAGAAAAACCAGCATGGACCACCACGACAGCAGCCCGGCAATCAGCATCAGCAGAATGGACAGGTAGGAGAGGATCACGAGAGTGGCATACAGGTAAAATCCTTTCTGTGCGCCCAGGATAATAGCGATGGTGCTGATGTGTCGCTCTTTGTCATGGGATATGTCGCGCAGATTGTTGGCAAGAAGCACAAGGGCCACGATCACGCCAAAGGGGATGCTGATATACAAGGCCCTGGCGCTGAAAGCCTGTCGCTGGACATAATAGGCTCCCTCCACCATA
>JAGYOT010000343.1 GCA_018399455.1 Desulfobacterales bacterium | reverse complement strand
TGGATCGGGCCAAAGACATGATTTTGAGCGGGGGCGAAAACATTGCTTCTGCCGAGGTTGAAAACGCCATTTATAACAACCCGAAGGTTGAGGAGGTCGCTGTTATCGCCCGGCCCGACCCGAAGTGGGGCGAGTCCGTTCATGCCGTAGTCGTCCCCCGCTCCGGGCAAACAATCACCGAACAGGAAGTTATCGATACCTGCAAGGAGCATATTGCCAGTTACAAGAAGCCCAGATCAGTTGAGTTTATGGATGCCCTGCCGCGCAATCCAACCGGCAAAGTCCTGAAAAAGGATTTGCGGGCACGGTTTCAGAACTGATCACAAACAATTGCCGGTCCGGTTCCGGCCTGCGACAGGGCTTTTTCAGGCCGGGCCGAACCGTTACAGGGATCATTGACGTCTTTTAAAAGGAGCTAAACCGGATGGATTTTAGGTTGAGCAAGGAACAGCAGAGTATCATTAAGGCGGCCAGGGAGTTTGCGGAAGGCGAGTTCTCCCAGGAACTTGTCCAAAGGTTCGACCAGGAAGAGAGCTTTGATGAAGGTATCTGGAAGAAGGCCTGCGAGCTGGGATTTGTAGGGGTTTGGATCAAGGAGGAATATGAAGGCGAAGGGCTTGGCTTTTTTGAAAACTGTTTGATTACCGAAGAGTTCAGTACGGTCGACCTGGGCTGCGCCCTGGCAGTCGGGGCCAGCTGCTTCGGATCTGAAATCATTCAGACCTTTGGCCGGGAGGAACAGAGGCAGAAGTACCTCCCGCCACTGGCCACCGGAAAAGCCAAAATGGGAAACGCCATTACCGAGCCGGATGCCGGCTCTGACACCGCCGGGACCCTTACCACGGCCATACGCGAGGGGGATGAATACGTGATAAACGGAAGCAAGATGTTTATCACCAACGCGCTGCGCGCTGATTTCATTCTTGTATTCGCCCGCACAGATCCGGACAACCCTGATCCGCATAAACGGCACAGCTTTATCCTGGTTGAAACGGACAGACCCGGCTACAAAGCTTTCAAGCTGCATGGAAAGCTGGGCATCCGCGCTTCTGAAACCTGCGAGGTGTCTCTGGACAATGTAAGGGTCCCAGTGACGAATCTTATCGGAGAGCAAGAGGGAAAAGGCTTTAAGCAGCTCATGGCGTTTTTCAATATGACCCGATGCTTTGTCGCCGCCCAGGGGGTTGGTGTCGCCAGAGCCGCCCTTGAAGAGACCATCAAGCATGTTAAGCAGCGCCAGGCTTTTGGAAAGCCCCTGTCCGCCCAGCAAGCAATCCAGTTTCATGTAGCTGAAATGTATACAAAAGTTCGGGCAGCAAGAGCGATGACTTATGAAGCGGCCTGGAAGGTCGATCAGGGGGAGTTTGACCACGCGCTTATTGCCGCCGCCAAATGGTATGCCGGGCGAACCGCCGTGGAATGCGCGGATACGGCACTGCAAGCCCACGGCGGATACGGCTACTTTTCGGACTATAAGGTGCAACGATTATACAGAGATGCCAAAATCACCGAAATCTATGAAGGTACCACAGAAATTGAAAAACTCATTATCGGCCGCACCTTATTGCGATAACCCTGATGAGACCGGCTGCCCGCAGCGATTGCCCAAGGCCCGGTGGGGGGAACGGAATCCAGCCGGGGCCTGTCGGTCATAAATTGACCGCCCGGCTTTGAGGAGAAGAGAAATGCCAGATCATAAAGGCCATCCCGAAGACATGGAGGAGATTGCAGAAAAACATGCCCGCTGGAGAGAAAACGTCTACGCCTGGCAAAGGAAAAATAAAAAAACATTTCAGACGCTCTCGGGAATGCCTGTAGAGCCGCTCTATACCCTGGCACATCTTGAAAATTTTGACTACCTGCGCGATCTGGGCTTTCCCGGAGAGGCTCCCTATGTCCGGGGAATTCATCCCTCCATGTATCGCGGAAGGACCTGGACGCATCGGCAGCTCGCCGGTTTCGGGCCTCCGGAAAAGACAAATAAACGCTATAAGCTGCTCCTCTCCCAAGGGGCCACCGGAGTCAATGGCGTTTTCGATTACCCTTCACTCCGGGGCTATGACAGCGATGATCCCGAAGCCTGGGCGGATGCCGGGCGAGGTGGTGTGGCCGTTGATACAGTGGAGGATATGCATGCCCTTTTTGAAGGCATCCCCATTGACAAGCTAAGTATCTCCCTGGTCACCTGCCAGCCCATAGGCAACATAGCGCTCCAGTCCATGTATTATGCAAACGCCAGGAACAGGGGGATACCGTTTGACCGGCTTACCGGGACCAATCAGAATGACTTTCTCATGGAGACGGCGGTCACCATTGCGCCGGGCGTGCTGCCCCCCAAAGCCTCTTTTAAGTTGTGCGTGGACGCCATTGAATACGCAACAAAGCATGTCCCTAACTGGAATCCGGTTAGCTTTGCCGGATACAACTATCGGGAAGCGGGATGCACGGCGCCCCAGGAGATCGCCTGGTGTATCGCCAATGCGATAGCCTGCTGCGAGGAGATGCTCAGACGGGGTTATGCAATTGACAGTTTTGCCCCCAGACTGAGTTTTTTCAACTCTGCTCATAATGATTTCTTTGAGGAGATCGCCAAATACCGTGCCGCACGGAGAGTATACTACCGAACCATGAAAAAACGCTTTGGACCGGAGAACCCCCGGTCCCTGAAGTATCGATTCCATGTGCAGACCTCCGGGGTTGCCTTGACAGCCCAGCAGCCTTTGAATAATATTGCCCGGGCCTCATATCATGGCCTGGCGGCCATATTGGGCGGAGCCCAGTCTCTCCATGTGGACGCCTACGATGAAGCCCTCTGCAATCCGACCGAATTGTCATCGATAACAGCGCTTCGAACCCAGCAAATATTGCAGCACGAAACCGGAGTAACCCATACTATCGATCCGCTCGGGGGCTCCTATTTTGTTGAGGCATTGACGGACAAAATGGAGGAGGACATTCTCGCGGTCCTTGAAGAAATCGATAACCTGGGCGGTATTATCAAGGCTGTTGAAAACGGCTGGTTACACAATAAAATCGCCGATAGCGCCTTTCAGTACCAGACGGACATCGTCTCAGGAGAAATGTCCGTGGTCGGTGTAAATTGTTTCCGAACCGGGGAGGAAGAGCTGCCCATTGAACTGTTTGAACCGCCTGAAACCGCAGGGATTCAGGCGGCAAAGCTCATCCGGATGAAAAAAGAGCGGTCGCCTGCAGCCGCCCGGAAAGCGATCGATGATATTTTCCACTGTTGCGAGAAGGATGCCAACCTGATGGAAACACTCGTGGACGCAGTTACAGCGCCCCTATCCGAGGGAGAGGTGTCTCAGACCCTGAAGCGTTATTTCGGCGAATGGATGCCTCCCC